>NZ_QRQX01000012.1:0-68987 GCF_003475665.1 Collinsella sp. AF29-7AC | reverse complement strand
ACGTTCTGATTCGTAGTCAGACCCTCTATCCAGCTGAGGTAACGCCGCGACTTGTTGATTATTATGCACAGAGACTGAATAATGGTCAAGCATTTTTTCAAAAAAAGTTATCGAATTTGATTTTTAATCATTTGGAGGGCTTGGCGCGATCTTCGACGCATCGCGATATAAGAAAAGCCCCCGTCGCCGGGAGCTTTAAAGTCAATTGGTGCGGCGTATAGGATTCGAACCTATGACGTTCTGATTCGTAGTCAGACCCTCTATCCAGCTGAGGTAACGCCGCAACGCACGGATTATTATGCACGCGAGCCCCCGATGGGTCAAGCGACAATTAGAAAAAAATTTTACGGAGTGATAATTAAGTTGTTCGTGCCTCGACCGAGGTTCGAATCCATGCGGTGCTGCCATAAAAGAAAAGCCCCCGTTGTGAACTGCCTCCCATTTCTTGGACACAAGAAATGGGAGGCTTTTTTATGGCTGGAAACGCTTTGTACGACGTCGGGATGAGACTGCGAGCGACAGAGCTGCACGACGAGGGGCACGGCCGCGCGGCGATCGCGGCCCTTCTCGGGATGCCGGAGGAAACCGTGAGAGAATGGCTGTGCACCTACAGGTCTGCTGGTATCGAGGTTCTGGCCATGATGGGAAAGAAACACACCGCCTATTCGTTCGAGACGAAGCTGGCCGCCGTCAGGGCGGTCGTCGACGAGGGCATGACGAAGCCCGAGGCCATGGAGAAGTTCGGGATAGCCTCGCCAAGCCCTTTCAAGAAATGGCTGAAGGCCTACAGGGAGGAGGGCCCGGAGGCGCTCAGGCCAAAGCCCAGGGGGAGGCCGAGGGGGTCCGGCTCCCCGTCCGGGGAGACGACGCGCGAGCAAGAGCTCGAGCGCAGGATCAAGAAGCTCGAGGCGGAGAACGCCTACCTAAAAAAATCGATCGCCCTGAAGGCGGAGAAACGCTCTCGAACGGCGAGAAGGCCGCGGTCGTGAGCGGGCTTTCAGGGCAATACCCCCTCGCCGACCTGCTCGAGTGCGCCGGCCTGGCGAGGTCGAGCTACTACTACGCGCTGTCGCACCCGAAGGCTCCCACCAGGCCGGAGCTCTGGGAGGCCGCCGCCGAGATATTCTCGCGCACCGCCAACGGGTGCGGCCACAGGCAGATCGCCATGTGCCTGCGCGCCGAGCGGGGCGTGCGCATAGCCGACAAGACGACGCTGAAGATGATGCGCGAGATGGGCATCAGCTGCGGGATCCGCCGCGAGACCGACTACCACAGGTACAACTCGTACAGGGGCAAGGTCGGAAAGACCTTCGAGAACGTCATCGGCAGGGACTTCGCCGCCGACGGGCCGTGGGAGAAGATGGGCACCGACGTCACCGAGTTCAAGCAGCCCTGGGGCAAGGCCTACTTCGCGCCGGTCTACGATTTCGGCAGCAAGGAGATCGTCGCCTGGTCCACGTCGCTGCATCCCAACATGGCCCAGCAGCACGAGCTGCTCGACCAGCTCGTGTCCAAGATGCCCGAGGGCTCCAGGCCGGTCCTGCACTCGGACATGGGCTGGCAGTACCAGCAGGCCGGGTGGTGCAAGCGGTTGGAGGAGGCCGGCGTGGTGCAGAGCATGTCCCGGAAGGGCAACTGCATCGACAACGGCGCGACGGAGCAGGTGTTCGGCCATATGAAGGACGAGTTCTTTCGCGGAAGAAAATGGCCTTGCTTCGAAGACTTCAAGAGGGACCTGGACGAATACATCATCCATTGGAACACGAGAAGGAGGCAGGTTAAACTGAAGGGACTGACCCCGGAGGAATTCCGGAATCAGTCCCTATGTGCGGCGTAGGCCGCTTATTAGCCCGTCCAAGAATTGGGGCGCAGTTCATTGCCGGAGGCTTTCAATTTCAATTGGTGCGGCGTATAGGATTCCGCGCATCCGCTGCGCGGATCCGCACCGGCTTCGCCCGCCTGCCGGCGCGCTCGCCCGCGGGCTAAAAACGCTCCGCGTTTTCTTTACGCCCGCGCCTCGACCGAGGTTCGAATCCATGCATCGTCCGCCTAAAAGAAAAGCCCCCGTTGCCGGAGGCTTTCAATTTCAATTGGTGCGGCGTATAGGATTCGAACCTATGACGTTCTGATTCGTAGTCAGACCCTCTATCCAGCTGAGGTAACGCCGCAGCGCAAGACATATAAAACCACTTTAGCTTATTGGAGTCAAGCACAATTTCAAACTTTTTTGTGGAACGCAGTCTTGTCATGCTGCTCCGCATATACCGTCGTTCCCCGTACGATCGATTGGCTTTTCGATCACGTCAAACTTAGCATCAAGTTCCCTCAGGAGCGATCTCACCCGCTGGGCACAATCATAATCGGCAAACGAGATACTCAACATGCGAGCAACCTGGTTAGATATCCGGACCCCATAGAAATGCTCCAGGGCCACAAGCCCCTCGTGCGCCACAAACGTCTCAACCACATGAGGCGACTCCTCAAAGCACCATTGGGTCAACGGACCCCCGCTCGTCTGTCGAACCACCAGGCCACCCATGCCAGACGGCTCACACGTTACAAGCAGGTACTCCCCGCCCTCGTCGCTCTCAAACAAAACCACCCGATCATCAAACAGCTCCATCGCGTCCCCTTTCTCTCGCTCTTATTTAGCAAAAGCATAGCAGGTAGATTGCTGTATACAGAACAGTTGTTCGTGTGTTTTCTATTGAGCTGTCCGCACGGCATGGTATGGACCTGCGCACGAAATAGGGCGCCCCCGAAGGAGCGCCCTTGCATATCGCCTATGCAGCCAAGTTACGCGACCGGCTCGATCTTCTCGAGGCCGCCCATGTAGGGACGCAGGACCTCGGGGATCGTGATGGTGCCGTCGGCGTTCTGGTAGTTCTCCAGAATGGCAGCCATGGTACGGCCAGCCGGCAGGCCGGAACCGTTGAGGGTGTGCAGATAGCGCGAACCCTTGAAGTTCTCGGGGTCGCGATACTTGATGTTGGCGCGGCGAGCCTGGAAGTCACCGCAGTTGGAGCAGGAGCTGATCTCCTTGTAGGCGTTGTAGCTCGGCAGCCAGACCTCGATGTCGTAGGTCTGACGGGCAGAGAAGCCCAAGTCGCCGGTGCACAGGCTAATCACGCGATACGGAAGGCCCAGCTGCTGCAGCAGGTACTCGGCCTCGGCGGTCATGCTCTCGAGCTCCTCGTCGGACTCCTCCGGCTTAGCGAACTTGACCATCTCGACCTTGTCGAACTCGTGCTGACGGATGATGCCACGGGTATCGCGACCGGCGGAACCGGCCTCCTCGCGGAAGCAGGGGGTGAAGGCGGTGTAGCGGCGCGGCAGGGTGTCGGCGTCGAGGACCTCACCGGCGTGCAGGTTGGTGAGCACGACCTCGGCGGTGGGGATCAGGAAGTTGTCGCCCGAGACGTGATAGGCGTCGTCCTCGAACTTGGGCAGCTGGCCCGTGCCGAACATGGTCTGACGCTTGACGACGATGGGCGGCCACCACTCCTTAAAACCACGGCTGGTGTGCGTATCGAGGAAGAAGTTGATGAGGGCGCGCTCAAGACGGGCGCCGGCGCCACCGAGAACGGTGAAGCGGCTGCCGGAGAGCTTGTTGCCGCGCTCGAAGTCAAGGATGTCGAGGTCGGTGCCCAGATCCCAGTGCGGCTTAAAGTCGAAGTCGAACTCGCGCGGGGTGCCCCAACGACGGCGCTCGATGTTCTCGTCCTCGTCCTTGCCGTACGGCGTGGCCTCGCAGGGAATGTTGGGCAGGTGAGCCATGAAGTCGTACTGCTCCTGCTCGAGGGCGGTGCGGCGCTCGGCCAGACCGTCAATCTTCTCGTTGACGGCGCGCACGGCCTCCTTGGCGGCCTCGGCCTCGTCCTTCTTGCCCTCCTTCATCAGGGCGCCGATCTTCTTGGACTCGGCATTGCGCGTGGCTTGAAGTTCCTCAACCTCGGTGATGACGGCACGACGCTCGTCGTCGAGCTCAAAGAACTTCTCGCGATCCCAAGACGTCTGGCGGTTAGCCATGGCGACATCGATGGCATCGGGGTTCTCGCGAACAAACTTGATATCAAGCATTAGATCCTCCGGCGATATACATTCCATTTAGGTTGCAACCTTGTACATGTATGGGCAAGTATATACTTATGAGCGTTTACGGCCCAACTCAACTACGCAAGAAGGCACCCAATGGACGCAGTTTTTTCCTTTTTGTTTGGCACCCGCACCGGTTTTGCCATCCTTTTCGCCGGCGGCATCCTGCTGTTTGCGATTATTGCCTTTGTAATGGAGAAGCGCACCCATAAGATGTATGTCGACCGCGGCCCCAAGTCCGAGGACGAAGAAGACAGCTTCTGGGACTAACCTGCCAAAAAGGGACAGGTTTATTTTGGTCGGTTTTATCTGGGCAAACGCAAGTGCCCCGCAACTGGAATTGAGCCAGTTGCGGGGCACTTTTCGCTAAAAGGACAAAACCGCAGGAAAAACCTGCCAAAATAAACTGTCCTTTTTTGGTCGGTTTTACTGGAGGGTTGCGTCGATTGCCTTGACCAGGGCGCTGCGCATGCCGGCGTCCTCGAGTGCAACGACGCCCTTGATGGTGGCACCGCCGGGCGAGCATACGGCATCCTTCATCGCCGCAGGATGCTGGCCAGTTGCAAGCTGCAGCTTTGCCGTACCCAGCACCATCTGGCTCACAATGCGATAAGCATCCGCACGCGGGATACCGTGCTTGACCGCCGCATCGCCCAGGGCCTCGATTGCCATGGCGACAAACGCCGGAGCGCAACCACCCACCGTGCCGCCCACAAACAGCAGGCTTGTGTCGAGCTCGACGACAGCGCCAAGCTTACCGAGCAGGTCGAGCACCACAGCACGCTGCTCGTCGTTAAGCGTCGAAGCCTTCTCGCAGGCGATGACGCCCTCGCCCACCGAAACCGGCGTGTTGGGCACCGTCGAGATATGCGCGACGCCCGGCAGGACCTGCTCCCACTTGGCACTGTCCCAGGTCCAGGCAACCGACAGAACGACCTTTTTGGCAAGAGCATCCTTGAGCGGGGCGAATACCTTCTCGATCATGTACGGTTTGACCGCAGCGACCACGATATCGGATGCGGCGACAACCTCGGCGGCATCGTGGCAGGCGACCATGCCGCGCACCTCGCAACGCTCGACCAAAGCATCGTAGCGGCCTGCGCAGGCGCACATGTCGCCCGCGGCCACGCCGGCGGCAATCCAGCCATCGGCCATAGCACTCGCCATATTGCCAAAACCGACAAATCCGATCTTCATATCACACAGTCCTCTCAGATGCGTTCCTCAAAAACGAAAGTCATTGTCCCACGCTATTGTTTCGTATTGCCGACCTACTTGTGATACGGCTCGCCACGGCTAATCTTGCAGGCGCGGTAGATCTGCTCCAGCAGCACCACGCGCGCCAGGTTGTGCGGCAAGGTAATGCGCCCAAAGCTGAGCATCTCGTCGGCGCGGGCGCGCACCTCATCACTCACGCCGTCCGAACCGCCGATTACAAAGGCAATGTCGCTGCTGCCTCGCAGCATAAGATCGTCGAGCCTCGCCGAGAGCTCCTCACTCGAACGCTCCTTGCCCTCAATGGCCAGCAAGATCACATGCGCTCGAGACGGCAAGGCAGCAAGAATCGCCGCCCCCTCCTTGTCACGCGCAGCATCCACACCGCCCGCCTTAGCCGGGTCGATATCGGCCACCTCGCGGATATCCACCTTGGCATAGGCACCCAGACGCTTGGTGTACTCAGCGCACGCGTCCTTCCAAAAGCGCTCCTTGAGCTTACCAACACAAACGACGGTGTATTTCACGCGCGCCTACTCCTTCGAATCGTTTTGAACTTTGCCGGCAGCCAGCATCTGCTCGAACATAGAGGCCGACTGCGAGAAGTCGCTCGGCAACACGACCGTCGAGTTTTTGCCCGTACGTGCGAACTCCGTCATCATCTCGGTCCACTGCGTAAACATGAACAGCTGGTTGGCCTCATCGTTGCCAACGCCTGTCTCCTGGATAATCTCGAGCGAATCCTTGATGCCCAACGCGATAGCTTTGCGCTGGTTGGCGATGCCTTCGCCTGCCTTTTCCATCGCCTCAGCCTCGGCGGTCGCCTCGGTGACGCGCTTGATGCGGTCTGCCTCGGCGAGCTCCTGTGCCGCAGCGCGCTTGCGCTGGGCGGCGTTGATGTCGTTCATGGAGTTCTCAACCTCGGTCGGCAGTGCGATTTTGGTGATGAGCGTCGACACGAGGGTGAAGCCGTAGGCGGCCATCTGCTCGGAAACGGTAGCGTTGACATCCTTGGCGATGTCATCCTTCTTGGCAAAGACCTCATCGAGTGTGTAGACAGGAATCGAAGAGCGCAGGGCGTCGGTGATGAAGTCGCGCATCTGGTCGACGGGCTCCTGCAGCATATAGTAGCTCTTGTAGATGCCCGAATCTGCCGGGCCGGCGCCCATGTCATAGCTCACGTGGTACTGAGCGGAGACCTCAAGGCCAATGGTCACGTTGTCCTGGGTCTTAACGTCGATGCCAAAACCATTTTTCATGGTGCGCAGACTCACCGTGGCGGCCTTGCGGTCAATCACGGGCACCTTCACGTGGAAGCCCGCGTTGACGATACGATTGAACTTACCCAAGCGCTCGATGATCACAGCGTGCTGCTGCTCAACGACGTAGCAGGCGTTGGGGAGCAGCAACAACAGGATGATGATGGGAATCAAAAGGCTGGTAAGGGCGGCGATGATACCGGAAAACAGCATGGTCTCTCCTCTGATAGGCACACGTTGGCATTAGGATACCCGTCCAAGGAGATCGTGCATAACAAAAAAGCTCCCATTGCTGGGAGCTCTTTCAATCCATGGTGCTGGCGAAAGGACGTCCGCGTATCCGCTTCGCGGATCCGCACCGGCATCGGCCGCCTGCCGGCGTCCTCGCCAGCTCGCTAAAAACGCTCCGCGTTTTCTTTACGCTCGCTCCTTCACAGGTTCAAGTCCCTGCGACGGGCCCATAACAAAAAAGCTCCCATTGCTGGGAGCTCTTTCAATCAATGGTGCGGGCGAAAGGACTTGAACCTTCATGGGGTTGCCCCCATACGGACCTGAACCGTACGCGTCTGCCAATTCCGCCACGCCCGCGTGCAGGAATTAGAATAACGGAGCGCCACCGCGAACGCAAGAACTATTTTTGAAAAAGTTTGCAGGCATTTTCCCAAGCGGCATGCGCGATTGTTTCGGCGTCCTCACCAGTGCGATCGACACGGTCGTTAACCAGCGCGTTTGCCGTAATGGAGATCATTGCTGGCTCGCATTCAAGACCGCGAATGGGCTCCGGCGCCATATACGGGCAATCCGTCTCGAACAAAATGCGGTCGAGCGGGGTCGCCGCAAATGCCTCGCGCACGTCGTCGTTGCGCTTAAAGGTGGCCGCACCACCATAGGCGATATAGCAGCCCAGCTCCACAAAGCGCTCCATCGTGACGCGGTCCTCGCCAAAGCAGTGCAGCACGCAACCGGCCTGAGGCACACCCACCTCGCGCAGCACGTTGTACGCATCCATATGCGAGGTGCGCTCCCCATCCGAGTCCTCGTGCCGCAGGTGCAGCTCCACCGGCACATTGCGGCGCACGGCAACTTCGAGCTGACGCGCCATGCAATCAATCTGCACACTGTGGGGCGCCGGCGCGATGTCGTCGTCGTAATCCATGTGGTAGTCCAGACCGATCTCGCCGATACCGGCGCACAAAGGGTCATCGAGTGCGGCAACGACCTGTGCGTGAACGTCGTCGGTATAGTCCGGCGCGCCATACGGATGCACGCCGGCAAGATACTTGATCTGCGGGATATCCTGCATCGGCAGAATCTCGCGCGTCAGCCAGTCGCTATAGTCCGTCACGCTGCGCTTATCGGCAATGGGATCGAAGACCGTCACCAACAGGTCGATGCCCGCGGCTTTGGCGCGCACGAGTGTCTCGGGCACTTCTTTGCCCCAAAACGAAAGCAGATGCGCATGCGTGTCAGCAAGCGGTGCCAAGGGCACGGGACAAGCAACCGTCTTCTTTTTCTTGGTAAACGTCACGCGTTCGGCATTAGGCATCATGGATTAGCTCCTGGGCCAGACGGACAAAGTCGGCAACATCAAGCGTCTCGGCGCGCGTGGTGGGTGCGATACCGCAAGCCTCAAAGGCGGCGTCGAGCACGTCCTTGGCAAAACCGTTGGCGCTCATGGAATTGCGGATGGTCTTGCGACGCTGAGCAAATGCAGCGTCAATCACGCGGGCCACAAATTCGCGATCGAGTTCTTCGGGCACCACACCGTCAACACGGTCGATACGCACGACGGCCGAGTCCACGTGCGGCGCCGGCATAAAGCAACGCGGCGGCACCTCAAAGCGACCCGTCACCTGCGCATACAGGCCGAGCTTTGCCGTATAGCCGCCATAGGTCTTGTTGCCCGGCACTGCGGCAATGCGATCGGCAACCTCCTTTTGCACCATGACGACAGCGCGCTTAAGCGCGGGCATCGTCTGGAAGAACTGAAGAATGATCGTCGCCGCCACGTTATAGGGCAGATTCGCGACAAACACCGTGGGTTCACCACCGGCGGCCTGCTCAATCTGCTCCGGCGTCACCTTGAGCGCATCGCCCATGATAAAGCGGAAGTTGGCATAGTCGGCGGCGTGGGCATCGAGCACCGGCTCAAGCTCGGGATCGGCCTCAATGGACGTAACGCACGCCGCTTCCTGCAGTAACGCAAGTGTCAACGTTCCACAACCCGGACCCACCTCGAGTACGCGCTCGTCACCTGCAAGCTCGGCAAGCTCGCAGATACGCTCGATCACATGATTGTCGATTAGAAAGTTCTGGCCCAGGCGATGCTTGGTCGCAAGGCCAAACTCCTCCAGCAGCTCCCTGGTGGCCGTGGGGTTTGCCAAAGGCGAAGTTGTCATGGTTGCCTCCTTAGCATGATGGCGGCGTCTTGAAACAAAAGGGCATGGACCGTGGCGGCCATGCCCTTACAGCTAAACAGCAAATTGCCGATATGGCGCTCGCGCGGTCTCTACGCCAGACGCGGGAACAGCGGATCGCCCTTCTCGACGGGCTGACCACCAGCAAGCAGGCCCCAAGCGCAAATGCCCTTGAGGTCGTCGCTCGCGGCCTCGCCCTCACAGGACAGGCGGCGCAGAGCCTCGACAGAAGTCTGGGGCATGAGCGGCATCAGCAGGTGGGCGGCGATGCGGATGGCCTCGAGCAGGTTGTAAATCACAAATGCCAGCTCGTCAGCCTTGGCCTCGTCCTTGGCAAGCGCCCAGGGCTCGGAGTCCTCGATGTAGTGGTTGGCGGCATGGATGAGCTCCATGACCTCATCCTTGGCTCCGCCGTAATCGAGCATGTCCATCTTGGCCATGTAGCGCTCGACCAAACCGTCGGCAATCTTTGCCAGCGGGTTATCGAACGCGTCGGCAGACGCCGGTTTAGCCGGGGCGCAGCCGTCAAAGTACTTTGCGCTCATGTTGAGCGAGCGCGAAATGAGGTTGCCCCAGCTGTTGGCCAGATCGGCGTTGTAGACCTGCTCCATGCGATCGAAGCTGATGGCGCCGTCGGTGCCGGGGACCACGTCGGTCATAAAGTAATAGCGATAGCCCTCAACGCCCAGCATGTCGATAACGTCCTGCGGAGCGATGGCGTTACCGCGGCTCTTGGACATCTTCTCGGCCTTGCCTGTCTCGGCATTGCGCACGGTCAGGAAGCCGTGGGCAAAGACGTGCTCGGGCAGGGCCTCGCCGATGGCCATGAGCATGGCGGGCCAAATGACGCAGTGGAAGCGGATGATGTCCTTACCCACGATGTGGAACTGCGCGGGCCAGCGATAGGCCAGCTCGGCACGCGCCTCGTCGGTGTCGACACCGTAGCCGACGGCCGTCATATAGTTGAGCAGCGCATCGAACCACACGTAGGTCACGTGACCCTCGTCAAACGGGACCTGAATGCCCCAGTCAAAGCTCGTGCGGCTCACGGAAAGGTCGTTAAGGCCGCCCTCGACAAAGCTACGTACCTCGTTCATGCGGAACGCAGGCTCGACAAAGTCGGGGTGCTCGTCATAGAGCTTGAGAAGCTTGTCCTGGAAGGCGGAAAGCTTAAAGAAGTAGGACTCCTCCTGCACGCGCTCAAGCGGACGGTGGCAGTCGGGGCATAGATGCTGGCCGACGCTGCCGTACTCCTCGTCGCCCTTCTGGACCTGCGTATCAGTGAAGTAGGTCTCGTCAGGCACGCAATACCAACCGTCGTAGCTGCCCTTATACAGGTAACCGGACTCCTTCATGCGCTCCCACAGATACTGCACGGCATGATGCTGGCGCGGCTCGGTGGTGCGGATGAAGTCGTCGTTGGAAATCTCGAGCTTGCTCCAAAGCTCCTTGAAGTGCGGGGCCTGGCTATCGGTCCACTCCTGCGGCGTCATGCCATGCTTGGCTGCGGCCTCGGCGACCTTCTCGCCGTGCTCGTCCATGCCGGTCAGGAACTTGACGTTATAGCCGGCGGAACGGCGATAGCGAGCCTGAACGTCGGCGATGATGGTGGAATAAGCCGTGCCCAGGTGCGGATCGGCGTTGACGTAGTAGATGGGCGTCGTGATAAAGAACGAAGGCTTGCTTTGATCCATGGGGTTTGTCCTCCAGAAAAACGTTGCATACAGAGGATGATTCTAGCGCAAGGGCTGGATATCCTCCATCTATTGCATATCGAGCACCATGGCATAGACATCGCGCTTGCGGCGCGAATACTTCTGAGACAGGCGCTTGGCCACCGCAGACGCGGGCTCCCCCTCCTCGAGCGCGGCGCGGATATCCTCGCGCAGGGCCTCGTCGGGATCCGCTACCGCAGCGCCGACCGGCGCGATGCCGGCCTCCTCATCCTCGCTCGGCGGCGCGATGACCAGCGCAATCTCGCCCTTTACCTCGCCGCGAGCACGCAGCTCCTCGGCAAGCTGGTCAGCGGGCCCGCGCAAGACCTCCTCGTGCAGCTTGGTGAGTTCGCGGCAGACGGCAACCTCACGCTGGGGAAAGACCTCCGCCACGGCCTCGAGCGTCGCCACGATGCGATGTGGAGACTCGTAGAAGATGAGTGCGCCGGGCACCACGGCAAGGCGCTGCAAACGGCGCACACGGTCGCCGTGCTTTCGGCCCAAAAAGCCCTCGAAGAAAAAATGCTCGCAGGGAATGCCGGACGAAACAAGCGCCGTGACGCAAGCAGAGGGCCCGGGAATAACTTCGACGGGCAAATCGGCCTCACGCGCCGCCTCGACCAGCGCCTGGCCGGGATCGGACACGCTCGGCATGCCGGCGTCCGAGGCAAAGGCGAGGGTCTCCCCCGCCAGCAGACGGTCGACCAGGCCGGCAGCGCGGCTAGCGATCACATTCTCGTCGCAACGGACAAGCGGCTTGGAAATGCCCAGGTGCATCAGCAGCTTTGACGTCACACGCGTGTCTTCGCAGCAGATGACATCGGCAGCGGCAAAGGCCTCGCCAACGCGCGGGGACAGGTCACCCAGGTTGCCGATGGGCGTGCCGACCACATAGAGTTTGCCCGTATGGGCGCTGTTTTGCGTCATATCAACCTATTCAATCATGCCGCGCTCGAGCGTACCGAGCGCCGCGCGGGCGTCCCATGCTGCAATGCGCTTCTCGGTCTTCCACGTTTGGAAGAACCAACCGGCAGCCGGCGCAAACGAAGCCAGCTGGTTGGCGATAAACACGCGCTCGTAGGCATTGCGGCCCTCGGGCGTAACCGACGAGTTGGCAAAGATCGCCGCGCCCGACCATTCGCCCACCAGCACGGGGAACCCAGTCGAAATCGCTTCTTTAAGCTCGCGCTTGTTACGCGAAATCGCCGTCGTCAGCCCGCGAGGGCTCGTGATGTCGAGCGCATACTCGTCGCGGTAATGGTACAGGTGAAGGTCCATGTAGACGTTCTTGTACTTGGCGCCGCGCATAAAATGCTTCCACTCGCTGGGATGCCCCGACGACGAGAAGACGACGATCTTATCCTCGGGCATATACGAACGGACGAGCTCGTAGGCATCGCGATAGAAATTGCGCAGGTAGTGAGCGGGAATGCCATCCGTCATGGTGAAGAGGCTCTTGCGAACGCTCATCTGCGGCGTGTCCAGCAGCTCAATGCCCAGCAGGCTCTCGGCCTCGCCATAGCGATCGGCCAAGCGCTCGAGCACGTCGAGTGCGACATGGCGGCCGTTAGTGGACGAATGCCACTCGGCAACAGCCTCCGGCGTGGTGGGCGAATCGTTGGAATCGCCCTGGCCACCGGGCACAGTTGCCAGATCGAGCAGCACGCGGATGTCGTACTTGGCAGCCCACTCAATCGCGCGGTCGATGTAATCGACAACCGATATGTAGGAGGCATCGGACTCCTGTGAGCCAAAGGCATACCAAGGCACCGGCAGACGCACGGCATTGAGACCGATCTGCGCCATGCGACGAAAATCGTCCTCGCTCACAAACGTCTCGTAATGGCGGCGCATGCGCTCGTTATAGGCGGCGGTACCCATGGCCTCCTGTAGCTCGGCCGCGTTGGATGCACCGGTCGCCGCGTACAGCGACGGGGTCACCCAAGGCTCGGGAATAAACCAGCCAGAGAGATTAACGCCGAGTATCCTCTCCATCACTGCCCCCTTCGGATCATGCAGGTCGAACCCGCATCGTATTGCATAGGATAAGTATCGTTTTGAGTATACCCGCGTGTGCGGACAGGCGACCGAACGGTCTGTAAAGTGACGCGAAAGTGGGAGGAATGTCTGGGGCGGGCGGGCTCGGAATGGTGCGACGAGGTGTGTACGCGCGCCGGAGGCAGGCACCGGAAAGCATGTCCCGGTCTATCGCTCAATAATGGGGCGCATTTTCCGCAGAACCCTACATAAAAGAAAAGGACCCCTTTGCAGAGGTCCTAGTCAATTCAAGGTGGCGGGGAAGGGAATCGAACCCCTGACACGAGGATTTTCAGTCCTCTGCTCTACCAACTGAGCTACCCAGCCATTTGAGGTGTGCCTTGTTTCAAGGCTTGATTAGTATAACCAAGGACGCGTTCCGGTCAACCGAGAATTTCAAAAAAGTTTTTGAGCACAGCCTCGGTTCTATAAATCGGCACGTCAGAGGCATCAGCCGGCAGCAAGAAGTTTTTCGCTCAGAGCCGCACGGGCAAACTCACTTGGCGTCATCCCCTCGGCAGCCGCCCGTCGACGAATGGCCTCCTTCATTCCCAGAGGAATCTTGACCGACAGCGTTGCCGTCCCCTCACCTGAGAGTGGGGGCCGTCCATGCACGATCCCACCAACGGTGTGTTCGCCATCCGGAAACTCTCCGCGCTCGTACGACTCGCACCACGCGCCAATCGTTTCATCCGTTACAACCTGACCATTAGCGGCCGTATACGTCTTGCCCATCATCGACCCCTTTGCCGAGCCCGTTCAATCTCCTGCCAAAATTTCTTCTGGACTGGAGACAAGGCATGAATGATAAGCCACCCACGGACAAGCTCGACCGCGACAAGCTCCACGCTTCGTCCGTCTGGGAGCCATCCAATCGCAAGCCATCTCGGCGGCTCGTCCTTCGACTCGCGACGAATGCACTCAGTAACCGCAAGCCAAGCGCTTAGCACCTGCTTTTCTGTCAGGTGCTTTTTAGCGTTGGGATGGATCTCAACATCCATGCATCTTCTCCTCCATCTTACCCAATTTCGTATGACGAAAGTCCGCTGTCGCCAATTCTTAAGCCGGCACGCGTTGGAGAGCAGGGGTCGAAACAATGATTGAAGAGCGCTCTAGTGCGGCCCAGGCGCCGGGGCAGGAGCACATACGCCAGGGACATACGTTTTCGTAGCGCGCGAGGATATTGCCGTCGCGATCGATGAAGGCGATGTCGATGGGATAGGCCATAAAACACGTATGGACCGAAGAGCAGCGTGGAAACGCCATGACGAGCGGCAAGCCGTTGGCGGCAACCGGACGCCGTCCCAGCATGCCGCGCAGGCGCACGACAAACGACTCCGCCACCGCAAAACTCGGCCGGCGTCCAACCCAGCCTGTTGAGTGCCCGCGCGTAGGCGATGTAGGACGAGACCGCGGTCACATGACCACCCCCGGACGCCATGGATCGACCGTCACCGCGCGCTCGTGCGACAACGTTGTCGGCGCCCCCAGCGGAACGCCAGCGATGCTGAGAGAAGTCGGCCACGGCTCATAGTGCATGGTGCAGGTGTAGGTCCTAAACGTACCGGATAGGGAGAGCAGACCACCATCCGATGCCTCCGCGCCTTGCTCGCTCGACACTTCGATCTGCAAGTCATAGCCTTCCATGGCATTCAGAATTTGAGTCTGGACCGTCGCCGAGGCATCGACAGAGCTTTCGTCGCCCTCCCCCTCCGACGCCACGGCGTGCGCCAACACGATGTCGGGCACCACGCGGTCGAAGCGCGCGACAGCACTGGCAAAGATCATGACGTTGTACACGATGAGTGCCAGCACCAGCAAAACGGGCGTAACCACTGCCATCTCCACCGTCGCTTGAGCGTGCTCCTCGCGCAGACGCATGCGGATACTCATTACGACCCACCGCCCAGAGCGCCAACCAGCGTGGCGACATCGACGGTGAGCGGGATGGAGCCGCCGCCGGGCAGAGGAATCTCCGCAAGCGTGAACACCGTACCGCTGATGGTGCGTTCGACTTGATATTCCAACGCCTCGCAAAGCGCCTTGGGATCGGTCACGCCCAACGGAATACTTCGCAGCTTGTCTTGCGCTTGAGAGAGACCGGCAATGTCAGACCCCGGACTCTTAATGACGTTGGCGGAATCGGTCAGCACCGGCTTTCGCAGGCGCAAGTCGCACGGTTCCAAACCCAGCGCCGCCACGGACGCCGAAACGGTATCGCCGAGCCACGATGCAATGGAGTCCAACGCACCGTTGCCCCCTCCTAGGCCCTTAATCATCTCGTCCATAAGTTCGTCGGCCGAACCTTGGATGTCTCCGTATCCCACAAGCAGCCGTCCCCAAACATCCATGACGCCATCGAGTACGCCGGCAACGCCACCCGAGCGTTCCTTCAATGTCGAGAAAAATCGCGAAAGCACGTTGTTTTGCGCCGTCGCCTCATCGGGCGCCAGCACCGCGGCAGAGATGGCACCGCGACTGCCAAGCTCAACCGCCGTGTTAAACGAAGAGTTAAGTTGATCGGGGCTGGTAATATCACCCGAAACTGCAAAGGCGACTACGCCGTTGCGGCCAGGTGGGGCGATACGCGGACGCTCACCGGAAAGTTCTTTGATGGCGGTATCGAACGCATTGCCCGCACGGTCGGCTTCGTCCTCGGTCTGACGCTCGAGCTCGAGCTCCTTGTTGCGACAGTCGACGTAGTCCTCCAGGGCGTCTTTAAACTTGTCAAAGTGATACTCGAAGCCGTTTTCGATAGAGGTTGAAGGCGCCGCAACAGCACCAAGCGACAAAACGCCAAAATGGCATTTGCTGCATTTATCCTGTCCATCGTAATCGGCAACCGAGGCAAATCCGCTCGGCGTCCCTTTCTTATAGTTAGGGCAGGTCGTCCCGTAATGCAGATACGCCTTGTCATCGTTCACGCTCGTCGGCCACACCGCATCGGTATAGAGTTCCGTCGCCCGAACCTCATCAGAGTTGCGCGGCAGCAGCGGAATATAGGAGGAAACCCTGTCTCCGTTCTCGGTTATATATGCCCGATCGACCTCCGCGTTCGCATAGGTATAAAACGCCTTACGCGCCGCAGACTCTGCCTTCATCTCGACACTCGAGCCCTGGGGCTTCTCATTTGTCAGACGCCAATGGTAGTAGTCCTTCGCGCGATCAAGGGCAACTTGAGGCTCCCACGTAACGCTCGATGAGTAATGCGGATTTTGAACACCGGAAAGATCCGTTAGGCTTTTTGCGCGCTCCCACATACAAGAACAGCTGCCGACCGAGCCCTTGTCAGACCCACCACAATCCGCCAGCCAAGCGCGCTCCTTTGCCTTCGCCGTCTCCTCCGAGGCCTTCCGCAGCTCCTCGGCCGCACGCTCTAAATCATCTGATGTGTCTTTAATGGTATCGGTCGAGATCTCTGACCCTTTGAGCGCAGCAAAGTCCGACTCGGATGTCCTGGGCACGGCAAGCGCCGTACCGGTATAGGTCACACTATCGGTATCCTGCGCCGACACCGCCTGCGTGGCACGCGCGGCGATCAGATACGGCAGAGCCGTCTCGATTTTCTGTAAGCCTTCCGATGCGCTTTTGGCAAACTTGTTGCGCGTTTTAATGATCTCGATCCCGGTGTCGACCATATTGCCGGCAACCGGCTCGGCACCCGGGATGAGGATGGCGACCAAGCCCGTCCCGATCGTGGCAAACCCCGCCAGCCCCAGACTCAAGATACTCGCATCAACCACCGTGGCAGCCGTGTGATAGGACGACACTACGTTGGCACCCGCCAGCGCGCCGCTATCGGCCGCCACCTGGGTGTCCCCGGCACGCGACATGCTCCATATCGCCGCGGTCGACGAAAACAACAATGTGAGCACCACTAGGATGACCACGGCAGAAGAAAGCGTGGTATAGGCGCCGTCTTCGATAAACAGATCGACACCGGCTCGACCCATAAAGCCGCCTCGCTTGCAATGGCAGCTCGGACGGCGCGTCAAAACGCGTCTAGACCAGAAACGCTTAATCCCATGTAGCAATCCACGAATCATAATCTCCCTCCAGCCATTCGGGACGCGATTGATACGAGACATCGACCTTGAGCTCAACGTAGCCGCCCTCGGCGGCACCACCCATAGCCTGCGCAAACGCACCGATCACGGGCAACGGCTTGACCTCGCCGGAAACGGACACGGACGAGACGCCACCCGCACCGGCCCGGCCAAGCTCGATATCCCACGACAGCGGCCCGCCGGCATGAAAGATCGAAACGTTGGGCACTGCGGCAAGCCGGCGGCGGGTGAACTCCTTAAGATCGTCGTCCTCCGCCGTCGTCGTGGTCATGAGCCGCGCGGTCTCGGCGGCGGCAGACTCCATGACCGCGCGCGTATAGAGCAGGCACACCGGTTGCAGTGCGAGAAGGATGAGCGTCAGAAACGTCGGCAGCAAAAAAGCGGCCTCGACCGTAGACTGCGCCCGGTCCTCGCACGCGATATCAATACAACGCGATGTCCTTAGCGCCCGCAGCGGCGTCGATAACCGACATCGAGGCAACGCCATGGGATGCCGCCCGCTCGACCAGCGCCGCCAAGCGCCCATCGGTGCCAGCACGCCAAAGTCCCGCAATCGCCAGCACGATCGATAACAGCGCCACCGTGACGATGGCGTATTCCACAGTCGCTTGGGCAACCTCTTCACGCAGAACGCCATGCATTTCACGATCCCTCCTTTGAGTTTATTGTTTGCGGGACCAGGCGCACGGCGCGCAGACGACACGAAGCATCGCCAGTATCCGCGGCAACCGTCACCATATCGACCCAGCCGCGTCCGTCGCGCACGATAGCGCCCCACACGTTGCCCTTGATGTCGAGATAGCCGCTCAGAGCAAGTTGCGCCGTGGGTACCTCGCGATAGGAACGCAGCATATCCGCCGCCGCTTCGGTCATCGGTCGGTCCTCGGACCATGCAAGCCGGACCACAATCGCGTTGCCCCCAGGCGAATCCGTCGCAGTGCCAGACCGCTTGTCGAGCGTCCGCAGAAAGGTTTGCGCCGTGACAGCGACATCCGAATCGTCCGCATCTCGCATCTCATCTTTTTGAGACGCCACCGCCGAATCTGAGCCCAAATCGGAGGCGGTCCCAGGACGCTGCTGCCGCGCGGCGTTAAGCCCCCAAAGCACCGCCGCTATCGCCACGGTCAGGCAAGCAAACACCAGCAGCACCCCGACGGGGCGCTCGCCCTCTACAGGCTGTTGATGCCCTCGCTGATAGCGTTCCATAGATCTTGGACCTTGCCCTTAAATGCGACGATGGCGATAATCGCGATCACCACGAGCACGCCGACCAAGATGGCATACTCGGTGGTACCCTGCGCACTCTCCTCCTGCAATAGTTCCTTGGCGCGCTGACGAACATGTGCCGCCCGGCAAAACGCCCAGCCCTGCACCTTGCCAGCAGTGTCAGTCATCGTGTTCATGTATTCCTCCCTACATCATCCCGCCTGCTCCCAGCAGCGGGCCCAATATGGACAGAAGCAACGCCGGCAAGATGAGCGTGCCGGTGGGAATCAGCAGCTTGACGGGCGCACGCTCGATCTCGCGCTCGACCGCGGCGCGATGAGCCGCACGGATCTCGCGACTTTGAGCGGCCAGCGTCTCGGCAAGTGGGGCACCCAGGGCGAGCGCCTGCCCCACCGTGATGGCAAAGGTCTCGAGCGCTCGCACGTCCAGGTCGCGCGCGGCGGCCAACAACTCGTCCTCACGCGTGCCCACGCCCACCTGCCACGCCATGCAGGCGCGCTCAAGGCGAAGAGCCAGCACTGACCGGCGGTTGGCGCAGAAAATCTCAAGCGCCGCATCAAACGAAAGACCGGCCGAAAGACCCAAGCGCACAACATCAATCATCTCGGAAACTTCGCCGAGCGACACTCGCGCCGGGCCGCCCGCTCCAACCGCGCCCTTCACTCGCGCGGTCAGAGCATCGACCACCGAGCGACCCGCGGCAGCGACCAGCACCGCCTCGCGCTTGCAGGCCCCTGCGATCTTGCGTGCATCCGCCCGATCCAAACCCGTCGCGACAAATACACTCAGGGCGCACAGGCAAGCCGCAACTGCAACCGGGGCGCTCATAGCTCCACCCGCATAATGCGCCGGATAACCACCAGGGCAACGGCGTTGAGGGCAAGACCCAACACCACAGCGCCCGCGCCGGCGGGCGTCGCAAGACCGCGACGAAAATCTGCCGAAAGCAGCGCCAACACCGCGCACATGCCCGCCGGCATCGCCGCGACCATATGCGCAGACATGCGAGCCTGCGACGTCTTAACATCCAGGCGGCGCTTGAGCTCGATGCGCTCCCCCACCATGCTCGACGCCTCGGACAGTAAGTCGGCAAGCGGAGCGCCGGTGCGCTGAGACACCTTAAGCGCCAAGGTCACAAGCGAAAGACCGGGGGCGTCGATACGCACGAGCAAGTCATCGAGCGCGTCGGTCGCCGAGATGCCGCAATCGATCGCCGCCGCCACCCGCAAAAACTCGGTATGCACTGGCTCTTGCGCATGAGCGCCCACAAAGCGCATGCCCTGGGCCAGCGAATGTCCCGAGGCAAGCGACATGGAAAGTGCGGTAAACGCCTCGGGCATTGCCTCTTCTGCATCGTGTTGCTCGCGCCGGCTCTCAAAGCCATCCCAAGCGGCACCAACGGCAAACGGAGCAACAAGTCCCGAGGCAAATCCGAGGGGCGATAACGACACCATCGTTAGTAAAACGCAGCAGACACCGCTCGATAGCAGCAGAAACGCCAAACGTCCCGAAGCATCTTCGATCACGAGGCCAAGGCGATGCGCCGGAGCCAGCGATGCCCACGAACGGGCGATCTTTTTCAGCAGATCGTTTTCCACCAGCTCACGCGGCAGCTTCTCTGCCACCGTCTCGAGCGCCTGACGTGCCAGCTCCGCCGGCGGTACCTGCGGCACACGAGGTTCCACTCCGCACGCCGTCGCGACAGAAAGCCCTGCCAAGCCCCCTACGACGAGGGGCACAGTGATCTCCATTCGTCCACCTCCTCTTGTGTGAGCGTCCCCGACCGCAGGCCTTCTGCGATAAACGGCGGCTCGCGGTCAAGCGTCCAGGTGCGCTCGGCGGCATCGAACGTCACATAGCGCTCGAGCTCTACGCCACCCGATGCGGCGCGTCGCACCCCCGAATACGAGGAGACGAAACGCCTGCCATCGGCGTGGCGCTCGGACATCACGATGCCGTCGAGCGCCATGGCAATCTGCTCCTCGATGAGCTCGCTCGGCAGATCGATGCCATAACGTGCAAGCAACGTCAGACGCACCACGGTCTCCTGTTCTGAACCCGCATGAAGTGTGGTGAGCGACCCGTCGTGGCCCGTGTTCATGGCCTGCAACATGTCGCAGCACTCGGCACCGCGCACCTCGCCCACCACGATGCGGTCGGGGCGCATGCGTAGGGCATTAGTTACCAGGTCGCGGATCGTCACCGCGCCCTCGCCCTCAATTGAAGCCTCGCGCGCCTCTAGGCGCACCACGTGCGGATGATGCGCAAACTTGAGCTCGGCAGAGTCCTCGATCGTCACGATGCGCTCGCCGGTGGAAATCTCACATGACAACGCGTTGAGCAGGGTGGTCTTACCAGATCCCGTGCCCCCCGCAACCGCCAGGTCCTGTCGCAGCGACACCGCACACGACAGCAGCTGCGCATACCAAAGCGGCAGCGATCCCAACCCCACGAGCTCGTCCAGCGAGCAGATACGGTCCGAGAACTTTCGGATGGTGAGAATCGGTCCGTCAATCGCCACAGGCGGAATCACCGCGTTGACGCGATAGCCCGTTTTGAGGCGGGCGTTGACGATGGGGCTGCGCTCGTCGATACGGCGGCCAAGTGGCGAGATAATGCGGTCGATAAGCACACGGATCTGCTCATCATCCTCAAACGCATGCTCGATGGGGTACAAGACGCCGCCGCGTTCAAAGAAAGCCGAGCGGCAGCCGTTGATCATGATCTCGGTAACGGTGTCGTCCTCGATGAGCGGCTGCAACGGCCCCAAGCCCACCACGTCATCCAAAATCTCGTCGATGATGGTCTCGCGCTCGGGCGTCGCGAGATCGGTCGGCTCCTCAACATTGAGCGCCGCCTCCACCGCAGGACGCAATTCCGAGCGGGCAAGTGCCGGGTCGATATAGGCGCTGATACGCGCCACTTCGTCGTAACCCATGCGGTCCATCACGGCGCGCTTGGTGCGTCGTTTCACGGCACGGCGACGCCCCGCATCTACAGGCGCTGCCGCCGCCGCAGCGCCGGCAGCCTTAATCCTCGTTTGCAGGCTCATCGCTGATCACCCTCGCGCGACCAGGGAAGGCGGATACGCGGGCGTTCGGTGCGCGTTGCACGGTCGGCGACCATATCGCTCCAAGGGCCGACGGCGCACCCCAGTTCCACGAGCATCTCGCGCGTGGCCTCGCGCACGCTAGTCGCAAAAGCGCTGGTCTGCCCCACTGCCTCGTCAGCGCGCCCAAACGCCATGAGCGCGGCGAGATCCTGCCCGCCATCGGCGATACGAATCTTGGAGCTCAACGCACAGGCAATCTCAAAGCGCATGGCGACGTCCTCGTCTGCCCCGCGCGCACCGAACCGGTTGAACACGGCGCTCATGCGCGTGCGCGGCACACCTACTCGACTTGCCAGTTCAATGACGCGCGACGCCGATGTCGCGGACGACACCGCCGCATCGCCAACGACCAGGCAACGGTCGCTCGCCGCCACCGCAGCCGCCACGGCGTCGCCCCAAAAGACCGAGGTATCGATAAAGACCACGTCGGATTCGCGACGCAGGACATCAAGCAGTAGCTCCACCGGACGTGCCATGAGCTCGGCTTGCTCGGGCGCCGCGACGGGACCCCAGAGCGTAACGCCCGGCGCCACGCGCATCGATGTGGCTACGATATCCGGCTCGGTGAGCGTGCCCGCCGCCGACGGCTCGATAAGTGCCGCCATATCGCGCGGAGCATCGACGCCTAACAAGTCGTAAAGGTTTCCAAACATCAGGTCCAGGTCGAGCACGGCGGCACGCAAGCCCAACAGCGACGATGTGTGTGCCATGGTGGCAACGATCGTCGACTTGCCGCAACCGCCCGAACCCGAAATGGCGCAGATGACCGGAGCTCGATGCGGCGAAGCGGCAGCGTCTGCCGGCGGCATCGGAGGCGGCGGGGCGGGCGTCGGTGACAGCGTCCCCGTCTCCCCCGCCGCAACCACACGCTGCGTCCAAGCCGGCATGGCAGCTTGTTCGGTCTGCGAGGCAGGCTCGTTCTGCGCAATCTGCTCATGCTGCATCAGCGACAACTCGCCGCACCCGGCAAAGCCCTCAACTTCATCGAGTTCATCCGCCAGATTCACGCCGTGCACGTATCCCATATCTACAGCCGGGGAATCGCCAGCATGCTGCGCCGGCCCTCCAGCGTCATCGTGTACAAGGGGGTTCCGGGGGCGCCGACCATGCTCGGCTTCCGCTTTTCCATAATCATCAACACGCGGGCCTCTTGTAGCGCGAGGCGCCCCGGGTTCCCTATCAACAAAAGCATCGGGCTCAATCGTCATGCGCCGATCGGAATCAACCGCTCCCTCGCCCGCGCGCCCGTTGCCGCATATACTGTGTGCAGCGATGACCTCGGTCGCCCCCGCGCGAAACAGCCCCTCGATATCCGACGGATCGAGCGCTTCTATCAACACGACCACGCGGCTCACGCGGCCTTCGGCCGTCAGGCGCGCAACAGTCTTGCGCACATCTTCGGTATCAAATAGAGACGCCGCGATGATGGCAGCCCCGCGGCGTGACGGAAACGCCCGTGCCATGGAAACCAGCCCGTCCAGGTCACCCACACGAAGCACCTGTGCACCCACATCACGGCCCTCGACTTCCCGCTGCAACAGTCCGTAATCGCCGCACGCGCAGCACGCAAGCCAGATCGCCTTCATCACTCGTCGCCTCCGCTCTTTTTGCCGCGCGCCGTGGCGGGAATCGTCAAGCTGACCGTTCCCTTGCCCGAGGCTCCCAGCAGTTCCTTGACGTCTTCGGGGTCAGCCGCCAGCGTCACCCATTCGATCTTGCCCTCGCGCGTGGCACCGGAATCCTCGCTGGTATCGATCACGTACGCGCCGCACAGCCGATCGGTCACGCCGTCTTTTTGCACGTACACGTCCACGTAGCTGCCCACGCCCGCAGCACCGCCGACCGAGTGCTCGGCATCGACCGCCACCGAAACGGCGACCTTGCCCTTAGGCACCTCGAGCATGTGGCTCTCGGCCTTGGTGTAGACATTGCAGATCACGGCGTTTTTGGGAATACGCGAAGTCGTCACGTCGCCGCGCACCTGGCGTAGCTCGGTCGCCGCGTCACGCGGCAGCAGACTCGTCAACCACTCCTGGGTTATGACATTGGTCTCATCGAGGGTCTCGCCCACATCGATATCGCGCGCCGCGACGCATACCTCGACGCGATCGCCACCGTACTTGGCCAAGGTCTCAGCCTGGACCTGTTCGGCTTGCGAGCGGATCGACGAGCCGTAAACCATGCAGAGCAGAGCAGCGAGCACGCCCGCGACCAGACTGATGGCGATGCGCTTGCTCTTGTTCACGGCCGCTCCTCTCATGGCAGTGCCGGGCGAATGCCCGTACCACCATTGTCTGGGCGGCCAGAGTGCAAAGCGGCGCAATCGCAATCTTGGTTTTCGATGTCAAACCAATCGCTGACCAAAAGCTGACCAGCCCGTCAAGCTCGTGGCAAGGTTTTGGTCAGCACGTCAGCAAACTGCATGTTTCGAGGCTTTTCCGCAGCAAAAAGCCGTCTCCCGAACAGTTGGGAAACGGCTGTCATAGGAAAAATCAATTACAGATGGACATCGGGATCGAGCATTTGAGCACTCACGCGCATGGATAACGCCAGGTTTTGGAACGTTTCCAGACGCAGGCTATCGATCTGCCCGGCGTCCTCGGCCTCGCGAACGGCGCAACCCGGCTCATGGGTATGCGTGCAATCGCCAAACCGGCACGCGCGCGATGCCTCGACAATCTCGGGGAAGGCGCGGGCCAGTCCCCGCTCGTGACCCACGAGCGGTAGGCTGCGCAGGCCCGGGGCATCGGCGATCACGCCGGCGTCGCCCGGCAGCGTCACCATCACGCGCGCGACGGTAGTGTGACGGCCCTGGTCGTCGCGTTCGCGCACACCGCCGGTCGCCAACGTATCGTGGCCCAGCAGCGCATTGAGCAGCGTCGACTTGCCGGCACCCGACTCGCCCAGAATCATGGCGCAGCTCCCGGCAGGCACGCAGGCACGGACCTCGTCCAGGCCGCGGCCCTCGGCAGAGGACGTCACGATCACGCGCACGTCCGGACCCACCAGGCGGCGCACGCGGTCCAGATCGCGCTCGAGTTCCTCGGCATCGCAGCGGTCAGCTTTGGTGAGTACCACCACCGGCTCGGCATCGCAGTCGAGCGCCAATACCAGCGAACGCGCCACACGGTCGAGCAGCACCTCGCCGGCACCGAGCGCCTGCACGATTAGCACGCTATCCACGTTGGAGCAGAGCACCTGGCGCTCTCCGCGGGCACGGCCGCGCCAACGCTCAAAGCTCGTACGGCGCGGCAGCACGCATTCAATCACGCCCATATCGTGCCCGGGAGCGCGGCGCACCGCCACACGATCGCCCACGGCAGGCAGCAGGACCTCGTCCCCACCGCGCGACTTGGCAAATCCCACGGCATGCTCGGCGCGGAAGGTATCGTCGGCAGTCGCCACCAGCGGAAACCCACGATCCAAGCGCACCACGGCGCCAAGCTGCATCTGCTCGGGCTCCTCGGCATGTGCGCAGAAATCATCAAAGGCAGCCTGCTGAGCTTCATCGACCGGCAGGTCATCAAACGCCGGAACATCCTGCAGCGCGTCAAGCCCCGGTACACTCGCCAGCAACTCCTCAGCAGATGCAGGGGGTTCGGTCGCGAGCTTCCGACGACGATCACGCTTAGCCCGCGCCCCCGTCGTCTTTTTCTTCGCCTTAGCCTTAGCCTTAGCCACAAACGCCTCCCAGCACCAAAAATCACAACTGAGCAGGTATTTTCCCACAAAAAAGAGTCGGTCGAGCAAATGCTCGACCGACTCACACACTTTCCCTCAGCCTTTATCATCCACACGGGAGAAAAGTCAGCAACGTCACCGCAGGGCCCGCCCGCCGAGAGGGGTTTCCAAAGGGCACATCCTTTATTCAAAACGAGCGGCCGAGCAATTGCTCGGCCGCTCACCTTCTTTCCCTCAGCCCTTTTTCATCCGCGCGGGAGAAAAGCCAGTAAGGATACCGTAGGGCCCACCCTGGGAGTGTTTTCTTCTGAGCGATCCCGCAGCGCGAAGCGCGAGGACCAGCGAAGAAGAAAACACGCAGGGGCGGGCCCGGACAGGTTAACTTACTCCTTCTCGACCGCGCGCATGATCGCCTTGTAGATCTCCATCAGCGGGATGATCAGGAAGGCCAGGCCCAGGGCAGCGACAACGCCCTTGAGCTCAAGCGTCACGGGGCCAAAGAACATCTCGGCAAGCGTCGGCTGCACGGTCACGATCACCGTCAGCACCAGTGCCAGCGCGGCGGAAGCCCACAGCCACTTGTTCTGCTTCTTCATGGTGAACAGCGACGCACGACGGCTGCGCATATTGAAGCAGTGGAAAATCTCGACCATGTTGAGCGTGATGAACGCCATCATCACGCCTTCCTCGTCGGCATTGCCGGCGATCATATCGGCGATGTGGATGTAGCCCATGTCAAAGTACACGCCCACAAAGAAGCTCGCCAGCACCAGCGCGGTGATGATTAGGCCCTGGACCACGCAGTCCAGACCCATATGTCCGGCAAAGACACCGTCCTTGGCGTTGCGCGGCTTGCGCTTCATGATGTCGCCCTCGGCATCCTCCATGCCCAGCGCAAGCGCGGGGAAGCAGTCGGTGACCAGGTTCACCCACAGCAGCTGCACCGGCTGGAAGATGGTAAAGCCGATGAGCGTGGCGATAAACACCGAGAACACCTCGGCAAGGTTGGCCGAAAGCAGGAACTGGATGACCTTGCGGATGTTGTCGTAGATGCGACGACCCTCTTCGCAGGCGCCGATGATGGTAGCGAAGTTGTCATCGGCAAGTACCATGTCGGCGACGTTCTTGGTGACGTCGGTACCGGTGATGCCCATACCAACGCCAATGTCGGCGCGCTTGATGGACGGGGCGTCGTTGACGCCATCGCCCGTCATGGCCACGATCTGGTCGCGCGACTTCCAAGCCTCGACGATGCGTGTCTTGTGCTCGGGCTGGACGCGGGCGTACACGCCGTAGTCCTCGATGTGCGCGTCGAGTTCCTCGTCGCTCATGCGATCGAGGTCGGCACCGGTGATGGCATGGCTGCGATCGGTGACGATGCCCAGCTGCTTGGCGATGGCCACGGCGGTGTCGATGTGGTCGCCCGTGATCATGACGGTGCGGATACCGGCGTCGTGCGCCTCGTGGATAGCGTCGGCCACCTCGGGACGGACCGGGTCGATCATGCCGGACAGGCCACAGAAGACCAGGTCATGCTCGAGCGCAGCGGGGCTGCAGTCGTCGGGAACCTCGGTGTAGGTGCGGCTTGCCAGCGCCAGTACGCGCAGGGCCTCGTCGGCCATGGCCTTGTTGGCCGCCACGAGCTCGGCGCGGCGCTCCTCGGTCAGGGGGACGACCTTATCGCCCTCGTAGATATGGGTGCACAGGCCGATCACCACGTCGGGCGCACCCTTGGTGTACTGCTCGTACTCGCCATCCAGGGTCTCGACGACCACGGACATCATCTTGCGGCCCGAGTCAAACGGGGCCTCGCCCACGCGCGGATGCTCGGCAGTCAGGCCAGTGAGGCCCGCCTTGCCGGCGTCGTTGACGAGCGCGCACTCAGTCGGCTCGCCCACGGCCTCGCCCAGCTCCTCGTCCCACTGAGCATCGGAGCACAGCGCCATGCCGGCCAGGAACTTCTCCTTGGGCGCAGCGAGCTCGTGCTTGACGACGGTCATCTTGTTTTGGGTAAGGGTACCGGTCTTGTCGGAGCAGATGGTCTGCGTGCAGCCGAGAGTCTCGACGGCAGAGAGCTTGCGGATGATTGCCTGGCGCTTAGCCATCTTGGTCACGCCAAGCGATAGCACGATGGTCACGACGGCGACCAGGCCCTCGGGGATGGCAGCGACGGCGAGCGAGACGGCGACCATAAAGGTATCGAGCAGGGCGGTCGGGTCGGTAAGAACGTTGCCCACGCCGTGGCGGATGATATCAACGCCAAAGATGACGACGCAGATGACGATAACCATAATGGTAAGGATGCGGCTGAGCTCGGCGAGCTTCACTTGCAACGGCGTGAGCTCTTCCTTGGCCTCGGCCAGGGCGCCGGCGATCTTGCCCATCTCGGTGTTCATGCCGGTGCCGACCACGACGGCGCGACCACGGCCGTACACGACGGTGGAGCCCATATAGCACATGTTCTTACGGTCGCCGAGCGGCACGTCATCGGTGCCCGCAGCGAGCTCGATCACGTTGGCGTGCTTCTCTACGGGCACGGACTCGCCGGTGAGCGCGGCCTCTTCGATCTTCATCGTGGCGCTCTCGAGCACGCGGCAGTCGGCCGGGACGGAGTCGCCCGCCTCGAGCATGATCACGTCGCCGGGCACGAGCTCGGCGCTCGGCAGGTGCACGAGCTTGCCGTCGCGCAGCACCTTGGACTGCGCCGCACTCATCTCCTGCAGGGCCTCGAGGGCCTCCTCGCTCTTGGCTTCCTGGACCACGCCCAGCACCGAGTTGACGATAACGACGAACATGATGATGGCAACATCGGCAAGGTCGGGCTCGCCCTTGACCATGCCCGTGAGCGCGCTGATAACGGCGGCAACGATCAGCATGATGACCATGGGGTCGGCCATCTGCTCAAAGAAACGCTTCCACAGCGGCGTCTTCTCGGCTTCCTCGAGCTTGTTAGGGCCTGTCTTGGCGAGGCGCGATGACGCCTCGTCGCTGCTCAGGCCGAGGTTCTCATCGACACCTTGGTCGCTGAGCACCTCCGCCGCGGCGGACAGGTATTCCTTTTGCATATAGAGTCCCCTCCTGGGATTCGGGCCACTCAGCAGATTGATGCCCGATCATAATTCCCAGGAGAAGGGCAAGGGCTCATCAAGGCTGCCGTGCTGAGCGGCAGTTGATAGTGGAGCTATGGTACCCCAAAGCGGCGCGTCTAGCCAAAACATTCCAATTGGAAACACGGCTCGAGTGCAACGGTGCAGACCGTGTGATGCTCAATGTTGGTAAAACGTTTTTTCTTCGGCACTTCGTCAAACTGAAATATCGCCCAGATAACAGCGGTTAGAGCGGTTGGTAAAGATTTTTCATATACCGTTTTTCCCGCAAAAAATGAACTTCTTAATCGGCATACGGTCGTTTTTTTGGGGTATTCGGTCGGTATTTCGTTATAATCAACTCGATTTTATTTCTTATGGTTTATCTATCAGCGCAAGACGATGTCAGATGGAGGTCTGAATGTACAAGCGCACTAAGATTGTATGCACCATGGGTCCCGCCTGCGATAGCGACGAGACCATCCGCGAGATGATCAAGGCGGGCATGAACGTCGCCCGTTTTAACTTCTCGCACGGCTCCTACGACGAGCACCACGGTCGCATCGAGCGCGTCCGTCGTATTTCCAAGGAGCTCGGTCTGCCCGTCGGCATCCTGCTCGACACCAAGGGCCCCGAGGTCCGCACCGGCCTTCTGGTCGACGGCAAGAAGGTTGCCGTCAAGACCGGCGACAAGATCGTCGTCACCGCTCGGCCCACGTCCGAGGATTTCCACGGCACCGCTGAGCACATCTCCCTCGACTACCTGGCTCTGCCCTCCGAGGTCGAGAAGGGCTCCCTCATCCTGATCGATGACGGCCTGGTTGCCCTCGAGGTCGAGTCCGTCAGTGGCCAGGACATGACCTGCGTCGTTAAGAACGACGGCCTGATCGGCGAGCGCAAGGGCGTCAACATGCCCAACGTCAACATCTCGCTGCCCGCTATCACCGAGCGCGATCGTCAGGACATCCTCTTTGGCCTGACCGAGAACATCGACTACATCGCCGCTTCCTTCATCCGTGACGGCGAGTCCGTCCGCGGCATCCGCGAGCTTTGCCGCGAGAACGGTGGCGAGCACGTGACGATCTTCCCGAAGATCGAGTGCGCCCTGGGCGTCGAGAACTTTGACGAGATCCTCGAGGCTTCCGACGGCATCATGGTCGCCCGTGGCGACCTGGGCATCGAGATCAAGCCCGAGCTCGTTCCCCACATCCAGAAGGAGATCATCGCCAAGTGCAACGCGGCTTACAAGCCCGTCATCACCGCTACGCAGATGCTCGACTCCATGCAGCAGAACCCGCGCCCGACGCGCGCCGAGGTTGCCGACGTTGCGAATGCCATCTACGACGGCACTGACGCCGTTATGCTCTCTGGCGAGTCCGCTGCCGGTAAGTACCCGGTCGAGGCCGTCAAGATGCAGGCCAGCATTGCTCTCGAGACCGAGAAGTACCTCCCGGCCCACGCTCCGCTCGAGGTTCCGGCCGATGCTCACGGCACCCGCGTCGTCAACAACGTTGTGGGTATGTCCGCTGTGAACATGGCCACCACCGTTGGCGCCAAGTGCATCACCGTGCCGACGACCACCGGTCGTACCGCTCGTCTGATCTCGCACTTCCGTCCCAACATGCCGATCTGCGCGTTCTCCCGCCACGAGTGGGCCGTCCAGCAGATGATCATGTACTGGGGCGTTATCCCGCACCAGGCCGAGATTACCCAGGGCACCGTCAACGGCACGATCGTCAAGGCGATTGAGACCGCTAAGGAGCTCGGCTACGTCGAGGCCGGCGATTTGACCGTCGCTACCGCCGGCGATCCCCGCATGAGCGTCCAGCTCGAGGACAAGGTCTCCTCGACCAACGTCGCTTACGTCGCTCAGGTGCGCTAAATCGCACTTGCAAGCATATTTGCATTGCAAAGGGCCCGGAAGGCAAAGCCTTCCGGGCCCTTTTTAGACCTTCTTCATATGCCGCTTCATCGATTTGTGATCAGTCGCGAGCCTTTCCGATACTGAGTGCACCATCGAAGATGCCCTGCGGCGGGAACTGTTGGTCAATTGGGATGAACTGTTCACCGTCAAGTCGGTCGGCTAGCAGCTAGTGATCAGAGGGACTGCGGAAACGTCAGAAGCGGCAACGCGAGCTGCAAATCCCGCCTCGGTCAGCTCGATGACCTCGGTAAACGTTGCGTCGAAGAACTCCTCGGTCAGCAGACGGTATGGCGGATGATCGGGCTCACCGGGGTTTTCGCGCACGATCTCGTGCATAACGCCAATGGTCTTGAGCACATACTCCTTCTGAATGGGATACTGCCCAAAACGCGTCGCTGCAGTATACAGGCGATCGGTCGCGCGCGGAATCGAAACAATGCCGAGCGTCTTGCCAAACCAGTCAAAGTCGCCTTGCTTTTTAATGCGGAATTCCTCGCACGGCTTGCCGCCGTGCGCCTCCAGGTACTGATTCACACGCGTATTCCATACGGTATCGGCCACCAGATGCGACCAGACACCCAGTGTCAAATCGAGCAACGACTGCGCCACGTCCTCGGACGCAAGCGAGAACTCACGAGCGCCGGGACCGACAACCGGCTCGGCATCCCTGTAGCACTGGGGATAGTGCACGCGATTCAGTCGCTCGCGCTCCTCGACAATCGAGGTAGCCTCGGCGGGTTCGCCCGCGGGTGCGCCTTTAAGCAGCGGCGCCACATAGGTATCCCAGAACTCGTGCTCGCGCGGCTTAGGGATAGGCTCGGGCTTTGCAAAGTGCGTAATGCGATACGGAATGGGATCAGCGATACCGGGAACCATATAGCCCACAAAAATGTCCGGAACCACGCAGCCAAACAAGAAGGCATTGCGGTCACGAACGCTATCGGCAAGCACGCCAGCACGCGCCAGCAAGCGCTCCGTTTGAGCGATATGAATGTTCCAACTTGGCATAGCCACCCCCATAAAAACCTGGATAACTATACCATCACGGCAAAGCCGCGCGGACGGCTACGCACGCTCTACGCAGCAACTATTCCGCAGCACCGCTTTCGGTTCCATACGACGGCACGGGCGCCTCGACCACATGGTGATATCGATCGATATAGATGGCACGGGCCCCCAGGCGGCGCACCAAATCCTGGTGATGTGTACTCATCAAAACCGTCTTACCGGCGGCAACGTAGGCCAACAAAAAGTTGACCACAATGTCGCACGAGTCCTCATCGAGCCCGTTGGTGGGCTCATCGAGCACTAGGATATCGGGGTTCATCGACACGACTGCCGCCAGCGCCACACGCTTCTTTTGCCCGCCCGAAAGCTGATAGGGCGAGGCGTCGGCAAGGTCGGCAACCTGGAACAGCCCCATGGCATCGCGCACGCGGCGCTCGAGCTCGCCTGCCGGCAACCCCATTTGAGCCGGACCAAAAGCGACTTCCTCGCCCACCGTGGCGCAGAACAGCTGAGCATCGGCATTTTGAAACACAAAACCTACGCGCTGGTGGAAGCGCTGAGCGGCCGCAGAATCCTTTAGAAACGCCGCATCGATCACGTGCCCGTCAAACAGGTATGCCCCTTCGTCCGCAAGTTCAAGACCGTTGATAAGGCGCATAATCGTCGTCTTACCGCAGCCGTTGGGACCGAGCAGGGCAACGAGTTCACCACGATCGACCTGCAGCGACACGCCATCGACAACCGTATGCCCCGCATAGGAGAACACTACGTCGCGAAACTCGATGAGCGGCGTGGCCTCGGCGCTTGCAGCACCGCTCGCGCCCATCGCGCCATTTGTATCATTTGCCAAAACGTCGCCCTTCCCTATTCATATCGACGGTTCGACCGCCCGCGTTACAGCACCGCGCGCAACACGGCAAGCAGAACCACAACGGCCGCGTAAACGACATCGCGCCAGCCAAAGCCGATCCGTGCAGGCGCCGGATACACGCCGGCAAAGCCGCGGCACAGCATGGCCTCGTCCATCGCGCGACTGAATTCCATCGCCTTGATAAAGGTCATGCCCATGATACCCGCGATCGAATCGGTACGCGAAAATCCCTCAGGCGCGGAATCGACGCTGCGCAGCATGACCGACTCGCACAGATCGTGCGCCGTGCGACCCAGCACCTCGATGTGCTTGAGCGCCATATCAAACGTAAAGATAACTTCGTCGGGTAGATGCAGCATTTTGAGCGCCGCCGACATGCGGCTCCACGTGAGGGTCCACGAAACACCCAGCACCAGCGACACATTAATAAACGTCTTGAGCGCGATCTTGAGCATGGCACCCGTGGCAGACGCGCCCAGCAGCAGGGCAGGCAGCGCCAGAACCACCGCGAGCCCCGCAGCGCCAAGCGCCGGTACAAAGGTCGCGCGCAGCCCGCGTGCGGGGCGCACCGCGACCAACACCAACGCGATCGCCGCCATCAACATCAGATACAGCGGGCTTTGCGTCAGGCACACGCACAGAACGCAGACAAACATCCCCACCAAACGCACCGGAGCCGAAACGCAAGAAAGGGCGCGGTCGACCATCGACCCGCCCTCGTTCGCGCCTCCACCCAGGCGAACCCGCTCAAGCAGGCTCGCCAGGTGCAGGACGTTCTTTTGCATCACACGATGCCGAGCCCCCGCGGGCTCGTATCGCTCCTCGGCCGCAAGCCAACTAGGCAGCTCGGCTATTGCCATGAGCACCGCTTTCCTTAACCGTCAGCGAGATCAGACGGAATGCGATGGTGAGCACCGCCACGCCAATCACGCCCGAAAGAATATACATGACAGCCTGGCCGGCAAAGCCAAGGCCCTGCTCCTCGGAATAGGCCTGCAGATAATCGCCCGTGGGCAAGGCATCGGCAAAGGTCGGGGTATCGAGGCCGACCGAAGCCTGCAGACTGTCGTCACCAGCCTCCTGAACGGCGGTCGCAGCGCCCTCGGCGTCCCACTCACCCCAGGCGTCACCGGTGGCAAGCAAGCCGAGCGGCGTAGCCACGACAAGCACGGCGACCAGAATGAGCGTGGGGATCAGGGAAGTCTTCTTGGCGGTACCATCGGCGGCAAGCTGGCCTTCGGCGGCCTCGGGGCCGACGATAATGCTCGGCGCCGTCTTCTTAATGAAGCCGTAGATGGCGGCCGTCGCCACGCCCTCGATCACGCCGGCAACCAGCATATGCGGGATCAACATGGCCGGAATAGCCACGGACAGCGGGAAGGGGCAGTACAGAGGGGCGCCCGAAGCGTTAGTAAAGAGCATGGGCTGAATACCAAACTCGACCGCCGCGCACAGGGCCGCCAGGCACAGGCCGACCCAGCCGCTTACGATGGCCGAAACCGAGGTGCCCCAGCTCTTGTCGTGCAAACGGCTGTTGAGCGCACGGAACACGATAGCAGCGGCAAACGGCAGCACGAAGGCCATGTTAAAGCAGTTGGCGCCAAAGGACAGGATACCGCCGTCGCCAAACAGCAGCGCCTGCAACGCCAGCGCGACCGAAACCGCGATGGCCGCGGCCTCCGGGCCTAGCAGCAGCGCGATGAGCGCGCCGCCGACGGCGTGACCAGTGGTGCCGCCGGGCAGCGGCACGTTGAACATCATGAGCAAAAAGGAGAACGCAGCGCAAATACCCAGAAAGGCCATATGCTCGCGATCGAGCGTGGCGCGCACTTTCTTGATGCAGTGAACCCATACGGGCACCATCGCCACCGCCATAACGGCATCGGTCTGCGGGGACAGGTAGTTATCTGGAATGTGCATATACGCCTCCCGGTTGCCGGCACATGGGATTGCAGCGCCGCTTGAACCATTTCATCAGTGTTACGAGCTAGATGATTCGTAACACGCCGCAGGCTATGATAGCAAAACGGCGCGCCGCCACAAAAGCAGCACGCCGTTTTGTAATGCGCGTGTCATATATGCAGGGTCAGCGATGCCTTATTCCGAACACCGCGGTCGCGCAGAGCTCCGCAGCAACCGCCATCAGGCCCTACGCCCCCCATCGCAAGCCCTAGCCGCGGACCTCGCCGTTTACGCCTTTGCATACCTTGGTGACAATCTTCTGGTGCGCTTTCTCGACCTCTTCGCTGGTAAGCGTGTGGTCGTCGGAGCGATACGTAAGCGCAAAGGCCATGGACTTTTTGCCCGCTCCGATGCGGATGGGATCGCGGTAGACGTCGAACAGGCGCACGCCCTCGAGCAACCTACCGCCGGCGCTCGTAATACGGCGCTCAAGATCCTCGCAGGTCACAGCGTTGTCGACCACGATAGCAAGGTCATGCTCAACAGCCGGGTACTGCGAGAACTCGCGGTAGTTCTCCTGATTGCGGGCGCCCTTGATCAGCTTGTCCAGATCGAGCTCAAAGGCAACGACGACCTCATCGATGCCCATCGCCTCGCGCGCCTCGGGGTGAATCTCGCCGACCCAGCCCAGCACGGTACCGCCGGACAGAACCTCGGCCGCACGACCCGGCTGCAAGAAAGCGTAGCCCTCGCCCTCGACGGGACGGAAGCGAACCTTCTCGATGCGCAGCTGGGCGAGCAGCTCCTCGACAATGCCCTTGCCAAAGAAGAAGCGTAGCTTGCGGTACTTCATGTTCCAGGACTGCTCGCTCCACTGGCCCGAGAGCACGCCCGCCACGGACTTGGTCTCCTTGGGCAGGCTGGCATTCTCGCGGCCATGGAACAGGCTGCCGACCTCGTACAGGTGCACGTTGGGCGTACCGTGTGCCTCGTTGTAGGCCACGGACTGCAGCAGGCCCGGCAGCAGCGAACGACGCATCTCAGTCTGCTCGGCTACCAGCGGGTTCATGAGCACCACGGGGCAACCGCGGCCCTCGGTGGACATACCGATCTTCTCCAGGTCGCCCGGGGCGGCAAAGCCAAAAGTCGTGGTCTCGTTGAGACCGCAGGCGCGCAGGATCTCACCGACCTTACGGGTGAGCTTCTGCTCGCGGGTCAGACCGCCAATATGGTTCTTGGCAGCCGGGATGGTCGCCGTCACGCGGCCCATGCCCCACAGGCGCAGAACCTCCTCGATTAGGTCGATCTCGCGCGGCAGGTCGGGACGGAAGCTCGGCGGGGTGACCATAAAGTCCTCGCCGTCGCGCTCGACGGTGCAGCCCAGACGGGTGAGCGAACGCTCGATAAAGTCGGGCTCGATGTCGGCACCGCAGATGGCATGCACGCGGGCCAGGCGCAGCTTGATGCTGTCGATGGTCTTGGGCGCGGGGAAAACGTCAACATAGCCGGGAGCAACCTCGCCGCCGGCGATCTCCTCGATGAGCGCACAGGTAACGTTGGCGACATCCACGCAGCCGGTCTCGTCGACCTGGCGCTCAAAGCGAATGGAGGCGTCGGAGATCAGCGACAGATCACGGCTGGTGTGCGAGGTGCGACCGGCGTTGAAGCAGGCGCTCTCGACCATCACGTCGACGGTGTCGTCCTCGATCTCGGAATCCATGCCGCCCATAACGCCGGCCAGCGCCACGGGGCGCTCGCCGTCGGTGATGAGACCCATGCCGGCGTCGAGCGTGCGTTCTTCGCCGTCGAGCGTCGTGAACTTCTCATCTTGCTGGGCGGCGCGAACCACCACGCGACGCCTGCCCTCGCGCTCGGCAAAGGTGTCCAGGTCAAAGGCGTGCAGAGGCTGACCGGTGAGCATCATCACGTAGTTGGTGATGTCGACGATGTTGTTGTGCGGGCGCACGCCCAGGGCGTTGAGGCGCTTGACCATCCAGTCGGGCGACGGACCGACCTTCACGTTACGCACGATGCGGGCGACGTAGCGGTCGCACAGACCCTCGTCGGCGATCTCGACGGAAAGCTCGTCGTCGGTCGCGCGGCCGGTCTCGGCCTTGATGGCAGGCAGCTCAACGTGGAAATCGCGGTCGAAGATGGCGCCGGTCTCGCGGGCCATGCCGATCATGGACAGGCAGTCGGGACGGTTGGGCGTGATCTCGCAGTCGAGCACGGTGTCGCTCGAGCCCACGTACTCGGCAAACGGCATGCCGCAGGGCGTATCCTCGGGCAGGATCATGATGCCGGAGTGGTCGCCGCCCAGGCCGAGCTCGCGCGCGGAGCAGTTCATGCCCATGGACACGACGCCGCGAAGCTTGCTCTTCTTGATCTTGACGTCGCCGGGAAGCACGGCGCCGATCATGGCCGTGACGATGTGGTCGCCGGCCTCGAAGTTCTGCGCGCCGCAGACAATCTGCAGCGGAGCGGGGTTGCCGTCGGCGTCGAGGTTCTTGTCACCCACGTCGACCGAGCACACATACATGTGGTCGCTATCGGGGTGAGGGGTCTTGGTGAGCACCTTGGCGGTCACCACGTGGTCGAAGGACTCGCCCACAGTGTCGATCGCCTCGACCTCGGTACCGGTACGGATATATTCGTCCGAAAGGGTCTTGGGATCCTCCGGAATATCGATCATGGTCTTGAGCCAGTCGTAAGAAACGCGCATGTAGCTCTCCTAGTTCTTAATCTCCGCATAGGGAGGAATATCAAATGAAGACGTTCGCCTTAGGGTTGTCCAGGTGCCCCAGGTTGGCGTGAAAGAGGAGCGACGCGTACTAAAGGTACGCGAGCGACGGTTTGAACGCCAAGATGGGGTGCCTGGGCAAGCCTAAAATTGGTTCAGGAAGCGCATATCGCCAGTCATCAGGGTTCTGAGGTCGGGCAGGTCGTAGCGCAGGGCCGCGACGCGCTCGGCGCCAATACCAAAGGCGAAGCCGGTGTACTTCTCGGGATCGATGCCGCAGTTGATCAGAACGTTGGGGTCGACCATGCCGCAGCCCAGGATCTCGATCCAGCCGCTGTGCTTGCAGAAGTTGCAGCCCTTGCCGCCGCACACGTGGCAGCTCACGTCCACCTCGCAGGAAGGCTCGGTGAAGGGGAAGAAGTGCGGGCGGTAGCGCGTCTTGCGGTCCTCGCCAAACATGCACTTAACAAAGTAGTCGAGCGTGCCCTTAAGGTCGCCAAAGGTGATACCCTCGTCGACGACCAGGCCCTCGATCTGGTTGAACTGCGGCAGGTGGCAGGCGTCGGCCGTGTCGGGACGGTAGACGGTGCCCGGGCAAATCATGTAGATGGGCGGCTTTTGCGACTCCATGGTGTGGATCTGCACGCCCGAGGTCTGGGTGCGCAGCAGCACGTCGGACTCGCCGTGGGCGTGAGCCTCGGGGTGCGCAACGCTGCCGGGGTTATTGTCGACCACATAGAAGGTATCGCGGGCCGAGCGGCTCGGGTGATCCATGGGCGCGTTGAGCGCGGTAAAGTTGTAGTAGGAGGTATCGACCATGGGGCCAGACTCGACGGTGTAGCCGATGCCGCTAAAGATGTCTTCGGCCTCCTCGATGATCTGCTTGATCAGGTGCTGGTGGCCGATCTGCGGACGGATGCCCGGCAGCGTGATGTCAACGGCGTCGTGCTCCAGTGCGTGCTTGAGGGCGGCGGCCTTCATCTCGGTGGTACGCTCGTCGAGCATGCCCTCGATCAGCTGGCGCATCTCGTTGGCGCGCTTGCCCATCACGGGACGATCCTCGGGGGCGAGCTTGCCCATCATGCGCATCAGGCCGGTGATGCGGCCCTTACGACCAAGCAGCTCAACGCGCGCAGCCTCGAGCTTGGCGGCATCGTCGGCGCTTGCGACGAGCTCCTTGGCCTCTTCCTCGAGTTTGACCAGATCATCAATCAGACTCATGTCTTCCCTTTCGTCTCTCGCGCTCCCCGCTTGCCGAGGCGGCTGCCGCCGTCTGACGTTGCGAAAACGCGGCCCGGTTCGGTAACAAAAAAACCGTCCTCGGGCATGTGCATTGCCCAAGGACGGTTGAATTCCGCGGTACCACCTTGTTTGACCCGGCGGATGTCTGGCCCGCCGCGCCCACTCTGTGCCCCTTATCGCGAGGCTCACGGCTTCCCTACTGGGGCTTCGCCGCCGCTGGCCGCGCGCCCGTTGAGGTCGCTGCTCGGGAGTGAACGCTTGGCCCTTGTCACCGCAGGAAGGCTTGCAGCCCATGACCTTCCCTCTCTTGCCGGCGACGCGGCGGGCAAAACCCTCTCCGTCAACGCATTGGGCTATAGGATAACACATTCTGCGTGCGCATCGCCGCGTTCCGTTTTGTTCGCGCTGGGTACAAGGCAAGTAGCTGTGCAAACTGGCCGTGCACCCATCCGTGGCGCTCGGCTCGCGAGATCAAGGATATGGCATGGGAAAGAAACTCGATAAGAAGGCCGAGCCCGCAGTGGGCAAGACATCCAAAGGCATGAAGGTCGATAAGGCCGTCAAAAAGCTCCGCAAACTCGAGGGCAAGCTGTGGACCCGCGAGTACCTGCTCAAGATTGCCGAGTTTGACGGCGCGACCATTGCCCCCGCCAACGGCGCCGCAGCGCGCGCCGATGCCATGGGCACCCTTGCCGGCGAACATCATAAACTGCTGACCAGCAACAAGTCTGTCGAACTTGTGCGCTCGCTGGCACGCGAGACCGTCGCCGGCGGCAAGATCGACGACCCGCAGCTGCTCGACGAGATCCGCGTGCTCGGCCGCGACCAGCGCGAGGCAAGCGCCATCCCCACCGAGGAGGCCGAGGCCTGGACCAGGCTCACCTGCGAGGCCGATGCCGTGTGGCACAAGGCCAAGACGGCCAATGACTGGGCGAGTTTTGAGCCCTATGTGGATAGAATCGTCGCCCAGCTTAAGCATCAGGCCGAGCTCATGGACCCCAAGCGCGACCCGTACGATGTTTGGCTCGACCAGTACGAGCGCGGCCTTTCCGCCAAAAGCTTCGATGCGTTTTGCGATGAGGTCAAGGCGACGGTCGTGCCGCTCGTGCACGCCATCGGCGAGCGCGGCCAGCAGCCCGATGCCGACTTTTTGCACGCCCGCGTGCCCGAGGCCGCTCAGCGCGCCATGAGCTTCGACCTTATGAAGCTCGTCGGCCTGGACCTGAACGACACCACGCTTGCCTTTACTGAGCACCCGTTTAGCGAGGGCTTCTCGGTGGGCGATGCGCGCATCGCGACGCACATCTACGAGAACGACTGCATCTCCAACGTCTACAGCATCATCCACGAGGCGGGGCACACCATGTACGAGCTGGGCGTCAATCCCGCCTATGCGCGCACCTGCCTGGAGGGCGGCACCTCCATGGGCATCCACGAGAGCCAGAGCCGCTTCTTTGAGAACACCGTGGGTCGCAGCCGCGCCTTTATGGGACCGCTGCTCGAGGTACTGCGCCGCCACGCGCCCGAGGTCTACGGCGACGTTGACGAGGACACGCTCTACCGCGCCGTGAACATCGCGCAGCCGTCGCTGATCCGTACCGAGGCCGACGAGCTCACCTACCCGCTGCATATTATGGTGCGTTACCAGATCGAGCGTATGCTGTTTGTCGGCGAGGCCACGGCCAAGGACATCCCCGCGCTTTGGAATCGCTTTATGGACGAGTACCTGGGCATTCCCGTCCCCGACGACACGCGCGGCTGCCTGCAGGATACGCACTGGAGCGGCGGCTCGTTTGGCTACTTCCCCACGTATGCGCTGGGTAGCGCCTACGACGCCATGTTTGTGCCGGCCATGTGCCGCGACGGTGTCGACCTCAACGGCGCCTGTGCGAGCGGCGATTTGGCGCCCGTCCGCACCTGGCTGGGCGAGCACATTTGGCAGTGGGGCCGTGCCAAGGACGCGCCGGAGCTCATCAAGGGCGCATGCGGCATGGCGTTCGATGCCCGCTACTACTGCAGCTACCTGCAGGACAAGTTCACCACGCTCTACCAGCTGTAAGGATTGACCAGCACGCCATCGCCAACGCCAACCATGTTGACGCCAATGTCTTAGCAACGTCAGCGAAAACGGCCCCAAGCGAGCAAGGTGACGTGAAATGAAAGGGCGCTGACCTTCTGGTCGCGCCCTTGAAATTGAACGTCAGGTTGCCGCTTGGGGCCGTTTGCAGCATCGAGCAGTTACGCGGTTTGGTAAAACCGCGTAACTACAGAGCTTCCAGCGCGTTGGCAATGCGCTTCATGGCGGCGTCGGCAGCTGCCTGGTCGGGGGCTTCGGCCAGCACGCGGATTACCGACTCGGTTCCGCTCTTGCGCACGAGTACGCGGCCCTCGCCCGCCAGCGACGCCTCGGCCTCGGCGATGGCGGCCTGCACGCCCATGTTCTCGAGCGCGGCGTCCTTGTCGGCCACGCGCACGGCAACCTGAGCCTGCGGCAGTAGCTTGCACGGAGCCGTGAGCTGCGAGAGCGTCTCGCGCTCGGCGCGAATCACTTCCATCACGCGCAGCGAGGTCATAATGCCGTCGCCCGTGCGCTCGATATCGCCAAAGATCGTATGACCCGTCTGCTCGCCGCCCAGGCTGTAGCCGCCCTCGCGCATCTTGGCATACACATGACGGTCGCCCACGCCGCTGGTCACGGCACTCAGACCGGCAAGCTCCAACGACTTGATCAGGCCAAAGTTGCTGGCGATCGTCGGTACTACGGTACCGCCCGAAAGGCGACCATGCTTGTTCAGGTACACACCGCACACGTACAGGATCTGGTCGCCGTCGACCACACGGCCGCGCTCATCCACGGCCAGGCAGCGGTCGGCATCGCCGTCATAGGCAAAGCCCACGTCCAGTCCCTGCTCCACCACGTGGCGCTGTAGGCGCTCCATATGCGTGGAGCCGCAGTCCACATTGATGTTAAAGCCATCGGGCGCGGCGTTGATCACGCGCACGTCGGCACCCAGCGCGTCGAACACCGGCTTGGCCACCGAGGACGCCGAGCCGTTGGCGCAGTCGAGACCGATCTTAACGCCCTGCAGCGAAAAGTTCGCACTTGCAATAAGCGAGGCAATATAGCGGTTGCGGCCCTGCATGTAGTCCACCGTGGCACCGATGTGGTTGCCCGTGGCCAGCGGCACCTCGCTCTTGCCATCGATATAGTCCTCGATAAGCTCCAGCACGTCCTCGTCCATCTTAAAGCCGTCGCTGTTGACGAGCTTAATGCCGTTATCGCAAAACGGGTTGTGGCTCGCGCTGATCATGATGCCGCAATCGAAGCAGCCCTCCACGGTCTGATGCGCCACGCCCGGCGTTGGGATCACATGCAGCATATATGCGTCCGCACCGCTCGCGACCAGGCCGCTCACCAGCGCCGCCTCGAACATATAACTCGAGCGACGCGTGTCCTTACCCACGATGACACGCGCCTTGCGCTCGCGGTTGGCGCCGTAATACCAGCCCACAAAACGGCCAATCTTATAAGCGTGCTCTACCGTCAGCCCAACGTTAGCCTCACCGCGAAAGCCGTCGGTGCCAAAGTACTTCATGCGCTCTCCTTACAAAATAGGGGCGAACAGATTGCCTGTCCGCCCCAAAATGGTACTCGATTATCTGCGCTACCAGAAAAACCCTACGCCGACGCGCTGTCGCGAGCCGCCTGGCATGTAGGAGTCTGACGCAGCGTAAGCGGCTTGTCCCCCGCCTCGGCTGACGTGGTCAGCGTATATGTGATCGTCGTCGTCTCGCCAGCATGCAGGTCAACGGTGCCCGAATAGAAGGGGATTCCATGCCACGTAGCGGCGCCAAGACCAAACTGGGTGCCCTCGACGGTCAGATCAGTAATGATGCCGCCCGTCGGGGCAAACAACGAGACATTCAGACGCTCGTCGTCGCGCGCGGCATCGGGCGCGCTCGCCGCGACGTAGTCGGGCAGCTTGCCGGCCTCCTCCTGCGTCATGATGTTCGTCAGGGTAACGGTGATGCGATACGAGCATGTGCCGTCACCGTTCTTGATGCCCTGGCCAATCTGCGTATCGGCATTCAGGTACCAGTCGAGCTTGGAGAAGCTCAGGTTGTTAAAGTAGACACCAGCAACGGGATCTTCACTCGGGTCATCCGGATCGGGCAGCGAGGCGTCGATGTTCATCTCCTTGATAGCGTTCTGCTCGTCATCGTTTTTCATCCACGCGATCAGGCGGCCCTCTTCGGCACCGCGCTCAACGGCGCTGACAAGCTTCGTAACATCGACATCGCCGATACCGCCAAGGATCTTGTCGAAGGCAGCGCTGGCGACGGATGCAAAGATGCCGTCCGACTCCTCGACCGGATAGTTCCAGTACACATCGTGCATGAGGACCTTTGCGGCGTTGGTGCCGTCGACAACCGTTCCGTCGGGCAGCGACACGTTACCGACCAGGCCCAGCAGATACTGCAGGAACACCGGGTCGATACCCACGACGCCGTCAACGTCCTGGCCATATTGAGATTTCCACAGGGCTGCGACACGCTGCGAGTTGCGGGGCCAATCAGGCGAATAGGTATTGCCCGAGTTGTACAGGTTACTGTGGTTGCCGAACAGCGCCTCATCCTCTTCGTCGACGCTCTCGACTGCCTCATCCTCGCTGAGTCCAATGCGGGGAACAAACTCGCCAATCGACATCTGGCCGTCGGTGACCGAAATCAGGCCCTGCGAACCGCCAAAGCCGCCGCAGGCACGAATCTCGACGTTGTTCATGGCGTACACAAGGTAGTTGCGCGTCTGGCCGTTGGCGCCGAGCATCTGCGGAAGGACGGGGGCGACCTTCTCCGCCGCGTCAACCGCGCCGTTGAGGGTGGCAAAGCCGTCCTTGGCCTTATCGACCAGCTCGGTCACCTGGGAAATATGAGTATCGCCAATGCCCTGGACCTTCTCGTTGGCGCTCTTGAACACCTTCGAGCTGCTGGAAAGCGAATCGGCGACCGCCTGCAGCGCGGACACGTTAATCATGCCGTCCTGAAACAGCTTGCCGGGCGTGGCCTGCGAAAGGTTATCGGCCATGGGAACCAGCGCATTGCTCGAGACATCGGACAGGGCGTCGATCATGGTGCGGGCCGCATTGATGTCGCTGCCATACACCGGGATAAACGAAGCCGCCGTCCACAGCGGGCTCGAGGTCTCCGCCTTCATGCTGTCGCAAAGCTCATCAATCTTCTTCGCGTCGTCAGGCAGCGTCGAAAAATCGCCCGACGTGACCTTGTCCTTAAGGCCACCGACAATCTCGACGGCCTCCTTCGCTTCACTCTTTACGGTCTTTGCCGAGTTAAGCAGCATAAAGCCGCTTGCGCCAAGCGCAACGAGAAGCACCGCGACTACAGCGGCAATAATGGCGCCGGTGTGACGCTTTTTGCGTTCGCCCTTGCGATGGCGATGACGGACCAGACCGTCAGAGGTCGAACTCGACGAAGCGTCGCTACCGTAGTTCAAGCCAAAATCGTAATAATCTTCCTTGGAACCCGAGCCCGCAAACTCGGCACCGCTATCATCCAGGCGGGCGAACGTGCCAGTCTCGGAGGCACCGGTGTAAATCGTGCCAAGGTTACCCGTAAGCCCCGCGCCACCGGCAGAGGGAGTATTGTTGGCGGCCTTGCCGGCATTAACGTTGCCGGCGGCATTTGCGGCGTTGGCAGCACCTGCGTTGTTCGCAGGTACCGAAGGAGCCCCGCTCGGCTGCGACGCGGAGGTTGCACCGCCCGCAAAGACATTCCCTCTTGCACGGCCGGTCTTTTTTGCCTTTTGAGACTGCTCGTACAGAGCGGTAAACATCGCCGTCTCGCCCGGGGACACGCGCTTACCGGAACCGCCCTGCCCAGCGCCGCCCGGCGTGCCGGCCTTACCAGCCCCGTTCGGACGCGGCGGAACTGCAGGACGGCCGCTATCGCTGCCCTTAAAGTGATTACCAGCCATAAAGAAATCCTCGCAATTGAGTCGCAATGAAAAAGTCCATAACGTTACTAGTTTATGGCATTTTGAGCATCGACAGCTAAACTCCAGACACGGACATCAATTGGCGAAAATGTGGCACAACGCCTTTTCCGTCTTGGCGGCGGCGCCAGCTACACCGTGAGGAACATCATCACGATGATCATGGCAAAGCCGATAAGGTCGGTCGGCAAAAACACCGTGCCCAGCATAACGGCGCTGGTAATGGTTGCCGAGACCGGCTCCACAGTTCCGATGAGACTCGCACGTACGGAGCCAATATCCTTGACGCCCTCCATATAGAGCATGTAAGCAAAAAACGAGCCGATAACCACGAATACCGCGAGCGCCTCGACGCCGGCAGCGTCGAGTGCCGGCATATGCGCCCAAGGCTGCACGAAGACGCACGAGACCACGCCCGCCGTGAGCATTGCCGAGCCCGTGACGATGGGGCTGCCGTATTCGGGCAGGATCTTGGCGGGAATCACCGCCATACACGTGGCGCTGACCGCACACATAAGACCTGCTGCCAGGCCAAGCGGCGAGATATTCAGGCTGGTGGGGTCGCCGCCGGTGGCGATTAAAAAGGTTCCACCCAGAGCCAGGCCAATGCCGATAACTTCGCGAGTACGCGGCATGCGGCGATCGGTCACGCAGGTGTAGCCCATGATGATAACGAGCTGCAGGCACTGGAGCACCGTCGCGGTTCCGGCGTTCGTCAGGCGCACGGCCGAAAGATAGCAAAACTGGTTGAACAGCAGACCAAAGGCGGTAAAGAGCAGCAGCTGCTTGCGATCGGCGGGTGTGGTCCAGAGCTTAATCAGGCGCTCGCGGTCGCGCGTAACAACCACGGCCATAAAGAGTAGACCGGCGAGAATCTGACGCACGCTCATAAGCCACAAGGTGTCGACGTGGTAGGTATCGAACAGAAAGCTCGCGCTGGTGCCCGAGAAGCCCCAAAACGAACCGCCCACCAGCGTAGCCAAGACGCCCGTGATCATCTTGCGCGTCGAAGCGCTGTTCAGGCGCTCGCGCCAAGCGCGGCGGGTGCTACGGCTGAGCTCATCGGTGCCCTCGGGCACATCAATGTTCGATATATCGGTCATCGGCACCAAAGCCCCTGCGCCTTCGACCTGCTCGACACGCTCTTTGCTCATTCCATTCCCTCGAAGCAGCCTGGAAACAATTCGGCTTACCTTACCACGGCGAAGGCACCAGCCGAAGGCTTGTCCGCTTATCGGTAGGACAATTCCGCAGACGTCTTTCCATAGCTCGATACCGCAATGGCCTTGCATTATGCGACAGTCAAATCGCGGCAGCAGGCTCTTTTGAAATGGATATGACAAAGCCCCCGAATTCCACAATGTAAGCGATTTTTAAAAATGTTCTTGCCACCGAGTTCAGGCTCCGTTATATTATCCCTTGCGCGCTTGCGCACCCTTGATCGGGCGTTTAGCTCAGGGGGAGAGCGCTTCCCTGACACGGAAGAGGTCAGAAGTTCAAATCTTCTAACGCCCACCAAATGTTCGCAGCTCAGAGGCTATGTCCTCTGGGCTGTTTTGTTTTATGTCGCTAAATCCGCTGGCAGTTCCAACCGTCATCGCAACGTAACATCAATTCACCTGACGAATGGCAGCCAAATATATTCAATACCCCAACATCAACAATAGCCAGGCACAAAACTGCGCCGCAAGCTGCTCCAACCGCCCAACTGGTCAAAAGCCGACCATCTACTTGCCAATTTATCTAACGGCGTAACCAAGCAGTCCGCGCCGCAACTTCTCAACAAAACGCCGCGATGTCTGCGCCCTGCGGTATCCTTGAGCCACTCGCACCTGCAGCACCAAGGAGCCGCCATGCGCACCGAGCTCGATGTCCCCTTTTCGCACAAAGAAGAAGCCAAGGCGCTGGGCGCCAAATGGGACCGGACCAAGAAGATCTGGTATGTACCCAGCGGCGTCAACCCCGAGCCTTTTGCCGAGTGGCTGCCCGGTGTTGACCGATCCGACCCCTCAGCGCCGTATATATATCTAGTACTGGGCAAGCGCGAGTGCTGGAAGTGTCACAAAGAGACCTCGGTCGCGGCCTTCGGCATTCCCTATCGAACCGATGACGACAAGGGCATCGCCATCGCGCACGCGCCCAACGAAGCCGGGCACATTACCATCGACACGGCCAACGCCAACGCACTCGCCATCGTGCCCGCTCTTGGCTGCGTGCCGGGCGAGATCCGCGACTATCTTCATAAGCGCTGCGGCTACAAGCCCGTAGGCGCGCGAGCCTCCAAAGCCCCGTCGCTCGGCAACACGTGCACCATTTGCAACGCGCTGCAAGGCAGCCGCTATCTGTTCGAGGAGCCCTCGTCCCCGTTTGCCCTCACTGCCATCAACAAGCTGCCGGCACTGGAGTTTGTGCGCGTCGAAGTTGCCGGCGTCTTTGGCATCCCAGCCACGCGCACCGACTTTGACCAGGCGCTCTTTACCTGGGCACGCGACCATCACGCCGAGTTCCACAAGCAGCTCGGTGAGGGGATTTATTTGTAGGAACGGAGATGCCTTCACAGCCAGCTCCTCCGCATCACCTATCCCTCGTCGCCGGCGTCGTACACGATATCGAGGCCACAAACAGGGCATTTCTCCTGATACACCGGCATATGAACGCCTGTCCGTTTTCTCACTTCGTCGCTAAGTCTGTCGCGCGCATCGATGAACCAAATGTCGAGGCACGGTATTTGCGAGCCGCAGCAAGGACAGGCGACGACAAACGACCCGCAATCAACTTCTACGCTCGGAAACATTTTGTTGTCTATAAGGGCGCACGGCAGTTTTCCGTACTTCCCCATCGCAATATCGCCTCGCCAGCTCACGCTCGCTCCCCTCTCGCTATACAAATCAGGAAGAGCATGCACCAGCAGGCGTGCGCGAGATTGCATCGCCGCGCGATCCGATCAAACAACACGATCGTAAAAGACCGCCAAAGCCAAATTTCATCGTCGGTCGCACCCTGTCCGGCAAACTCAATATCGACGGGTATGTGCTTCAGATAACTCATGTCGGGCGCAAAACGAGGGTCCGGTCCGCCTTTATGAACAGGACCGTGCAGAACAAACCATCCGTTTTCGGGCTCGAACCGCTCAACAAACGCAAGGCCGAGCACCTTATAGCCCACCTCGGTTGCAAATATGACTCCGACTGGGACGTCACATTCCATGCAGTTGAGCATTTTACGGTTGTAATTCTGGTCTCGAAAACCAACGGTACCCGGCGCTTGAACCGAGTACTTAATGACCCACGTACCATCGTCCAAATAGAGCGGAGGCACATTGTTGATGCTCTCGGTTTGCCGCTGGCGCGCTTGTACCCCGCTACCCCACTCCCCTGTATACTGATGTAGCACGTGTTTCATCCGGGCTTGTTGGACCGGATTGTTCATGGGAGGGTCTTATGGCTGCTTCGAATCCGCCTAAGGGGAGCGTTTCTTCTTCGTCCATCAAGCCGGTTACGCGCAAGGCCGTGCGTTGCCAGCGCGAGGTCGCCTGGCTTGTCACACAGGCGGCGGGCAAACTCGTGGCGAACACGGAAGACGTCAATGCGCCCACACCGAGCTTTGTGCTGGCAGCGGCGCTGGATCGAGTACGCCAGCTGGAACTCGCCGCACAAGAAGACGGCGGCCATCTTGGCTACCAAGACGCTATGGCGCCCGACCTGTTGGCCTTTTGTCGCATGACCAAGTTGCCCGCCGCACCCAATGCGCTTTCGGACGCAGGCTACATGTTTACGCTTTCGGGCGCGGACCTTATCCGCGATATCTACGCATACTGCAGCGAGCTCGCCGAGCGCAGCGTCTTTGGCACGGCTGAAGTCAAACCGGGAAATGTCATCAAGCTGGTTCTTAGGCTGTTCTTGATGGACGGGTTCGGGGCCATGCCGGCGTAAGCCGAGTCTTTAGCATCACCGTCGACTGGGCAACAACCGCTTTACCTTAGTGGGCGCCAATCGAGGGTCGATTATTGGGTCGCCTCGTCCACTAACGCATTTATTCCACGCGCTCTGACAGTCGATATTTGCGGTTGCGGCTTGTCGACGGCGCCGTCGGCTCAAGCTCACCCTGCTCAATGAGCGCATTGACGCGTGCCCTAACCTGGGAAACCGTGAGTCCCGTGCGCTCCGCCAGTTCGCGCGTCCCCAATTCGCCGTAGCGCTTGAGTGCCGTCATAATCAAGTCCCCGCCATGATCGACCGGCTCGATCTTTGGACGGTAAAGTACGACCTTGAACCGATCGAACCCCGGGCAGAACAGGGGCTCGGCCAGACCATGCGCGCGCATGGCATCGATCATCATCGGGATGCCCGAGCCATTGCCCTCAGCCGGCGAACCTGCGCCATCCGGCAGCGGGACAATCGACATGAGTTTCACGAGCGTCGCGTTACGGCATCGGGAGCTGCCGTCAAACAAGTTCTCGCGAGTCTTTCCCCCGTAAAGGCCGCCAGGATTCGTCACCTCGACAAGATCGTCAAAGACGTCGACGGCAATCGATTGTCCACAGAACCGATCCCCGTATTCTCGATGGATTACGGCGTTGGCGATTGCCTCGCGCAGAACCTCCTCGGGAATCTCCAGCGAGTCGACACGCGAGACGCCTTGGACGGTCGAGGTTCGCCGCAAATTCTTGGCGACGGCCGCGACAGCATCCGAGATCATCTCGCCCAACGTTCCCTCACAGATTGTGCGGTCCATAAACCTTAGTGGCCCCGCAGCTCCCTTTTGAGTTCCCACGTGGACAGCCACATCAATGAAGAGCTTGGGATAGAACTGCTGAGGGTAAACGCCCGCGGCAAGGAGGCCGGCCTTGGTAACATTGCCCTGGGGGTCGAGGAAATTCAGACGCTCCATCTTTGTCTTCCTGTCCGTCGCACCGTGCATCGCTCGAGGCGTCAACGAATAGGCACGCTCTATCGTGCGGTCGACCAGCGACTCGTCGAGATCGCCCACACTCGTGCCGGGCACCGTATCGCGATCGCTAGGACTCGTCCGTTCGTATGACGACAGCGCCAAAACCTCGGTCGACGAAAGCGGCACGTCTTTGTCATCGATGCGCTTGTAGCTGCCGCCCTGGGCGCCCCGTTCTATTACATAGCAAGGCTTGCTCGACGGGTCGAGCTCCTCGATTGTGATGACGAGAACAACGGTACCCCGAAGCTCCACGCGCTCAATGGTGTATTTGGGCGGATTGGCCAGCTTTCCACGACCGCCGGCATCGCCCATGCCCGCCACGAATTGGTTGAGCACTTTCTCGGTCTCAAAGTTTGCAACTGGGACAAAACCCGCACGCTCGCTCACTCCGAGTACGATGATGCCGCCGGCGGTGTTTGCGAAAGCGCTGACCGTTTCCCATACGTCGCGGGAAAGCGTCGTGGCGCTCTCTTTTACTTCGACGTTAAGATCATCCGAACCCATGCGCTTTAAAGACTCGAGCAAACCGGCCAGCTCGTTTTCGTTCATCTGCACGTCCCTTCGCTCGGTCCTGCGGAGAATGCCGCAGACGGATTTCCCTCGTCTCTCAGTTATCTCTCGTAATTATCTCTCGTCTTTCTGTTATCTCTCGTATTTGATATGAGTGAAAGATGAGAGATAAGATATCTCTACCTGCTTCATTTAATCATGTTTTTGCTGGTGGAACAATCGATATTGAGACAATACCATGGTTGCTTGTCTCTTTGCTGCTGGGCTATCTCTCGTAATTATCTCTCGTCTTTAAGCTATCTCTCGTGTTAGTGACGAATGAGAGACGAGAGATGCGTGAGCGATGCATGAGCGTGGATTATTGGACGGTCGGAAAATCCCTCAAACAAAAAACGGGGTCGGCCTTACGCCGAGCCCCGTTTTCAAACGGTCAGTTAGTTATCCAACGCGCGAGCATAGCAGTCAACATTACGCCGCCGCGAACACTCCCAAGCCCGTTCCGATGATGCAGATTGCGAAGATGCCCAAGATGATCCAAATGGTCTTGACGCCCTTTTTATAGAGGGCAACGCAAGCGAACGTTGCCAGCAAGGGCAGCAGACCGGGGAAGATCGAATCGAACAGATCCTGCAGGACAATCTCCGAACCACCCACGTCAAAGGTCAAAGCCGTGGACAGCGAGACCTGTGCCGCAATCATGGCGCCGATAACAGTCATTCCGAGAACACCGGCAGCATGCGTCATGCGAGACATAAGGTTGCTCTCTTCGGACTGCTGCAAAAACTTGGTTCCCAAGTCGTATCCCAGATGGGCCGCGACGATACGCGTTGCGAAGTTAATCACTGAGTAGATGAGCGCGTACACGATGGGGCCGAGCGGGTTGCCCGTCGAAGCGATGCCAATACCAATGCCGGCGGCAACCACGCGGAACGTACCCCAGTAGAACGAATCGCCGATGCCGGAAAGCGGTCCCATGAGGCCGACCTTCATGGCGTTAATCGAGGACGTGTCGAAGTTCTTATCGGCAGCCGCCTGCTCTTCCATCGAAACCGTTAGGCCGGCTACAAACGGAAGCACATGAGGCGTGATGTTAAAGAACTCGGTATGGCGATCGAGCGCCGCATAGTAATCGTCGTCGTTGGGATAGATCTTTCGCAGGGGCTTCTGAATGGTGTACATGAAGCCCATTGCCATCATCTTGTCGTACGACTGCGAGCACTGGCTCGTAAACTGGCGAAGGAACATGCTCCGATACATATCGGGAGTCATAATCGCGTCCTTCTTGGCCTCTTTGAGGTCGGTGTTCTGGATAGCCATTAGAAGTCCTCCTCTTCATCTGCAGCAACCGTCTGCGGACCGGACGAGCCCTCGCGGAAGGCCAGGAGCAGCGCGACGCAAATGGCAGCTGCGGCGACGCCGACCACGTCCATCTTGAGATAGATGACCATAATGAAGCCCAGGAACAGCCAGGGAAGGAGCTTGTTATCGCCCATGGTCCTGATAAGAAGTGCGAAGCCGATGCAGACCATGACGCCGGATGCAACGTTGAGGCCGTCCATCACAAACTGCGGAATCGCGTTGAGCGCATTGTTGATGAGGTCGGCACCAAAGAACAGTGAGCCAAACACCAGCAGTGCAGACGGAATGCCAATCGACAGCGGCACGATAGTCAGATGGTACAGATTCGCCTTGGCAAGATCGCGATTTGCCAGAGCGGTCTCAATCTTCTTGCAGGCAAAGGCACCCGGAACGGCGTAGCAGAAGTTGCGCCACACCTGAAGGAAGACGGAGACGGGAAGGGCGAGCGCGACGGCAGTTGCCGTGCCCGTACCCGTAATGACGGCAAACGCGCAGCCAAGCACGCCGGAGGCATAGACCTCGGGAGGAACCGCCGCGCCGACCATGATGGCGCCCATGAACATGGACTCCAAAGCAGCGCCGACGATAACGCCCTGCTGGACATCGCCAAGGATCAAGCCGACAAACAGGCTCGTAAACAGCGGACGACCAAGCATCGTAATGCCAAATAATTGCTCGTCCATGGACGCAATAAATGCGACCAGTGCAACTAGAAGATACTGGACAACCATTTCGATCAACCCCAGAAATAGGTCTGCAGGCGAGGCATTCTGCGCAGCTCGCCTGCAGACAACCGCAGCAATTTGAGAGGATTAGTAGTTCATCTGGTGATAGTAACGACGCGTGGTGAGCGGGTGGTTACGGACGTGCTCGAGATGGCAGCTCAGACGCTCGGTGATGGTGTAGGTGACCATCGGGGAGACGATCTTGCGGAACTCGGGGTCGCTGAACGGCAGCTCGACCTCGGCGGTGTCAAACTTGTTCACGCGGACGTTGACGCCCTTCTCGTCGGCGAGCATGTGAGTGAAGTTGTCCACGCGGTCCATAAGCTTACGGGTGTCGTCCTCGCCGTAGAGCATGATGAGGCTCGTGCCCTCCTCGCACAGCTCGATGGTGCCGTGGAAGAACTCGGCGGCGTGGATGGACTTGGTCTTGATCCACTGCATCTCCTCGAGGATGCACATGGCGTAGTCGTAGGCCTCGCCCCAGAGCATGCCGGAGCCGATCACCATGTGGTAGTCGGTGTCCTTGAAGTCCTCGGCCATGGCGGCGCAGCGCTCGTCCTGGGCGTCCTTGGCCTTGATGAGGAACGGAGCGATGTTGCCGAACTCCTCCATGAAGGTGTCGTACTTGGGGAAGGCGCCGGCGTTCTTGAGGAAGCGGGCGACCAGCGTGATCTGGTAGGTGTAGATGGCCTCGCACAGAACGTCGTCCTCGGCGAAGCTGAAGAACTTGTAATCGGCGTACTCGGTGGCCGGGGTGTTGTCGTTGGAGACATACATCAGCGTGCGGGCGCCCTGCTCCTGGCAGAACTTGGCAGCCTCAATGATCTCGGGGGTGGTGCCGGTACGGGTGGAGAAGACGCAGACCGAATCCTTGTTGAAGGTCTTGGGCGGGCACGCGAGGAACTCGGCGGCGATCTCGCAGTGGACGTCGACGTCGGCCGTGGTGGTCTCGACCCAATACTTCATCGGGAGCGTGTGGGCCCAGGTGCCGCCGCAGCCGATGAAGAAGATGTTGGAATAACCCTGCTCGCAGACCTCGTCCACGGCAGCCTCAATCTGAGGACGGAGAGCGAGGGCATCGCTCACAACCTTCTCGTAACGAGGCTCATCGAAATTGAACATCCCTTACTCCTAACTCACTTGGATGAACCCTTCATTCATCCCATGACGTTATAATACTTTATATAACTAACTATGCAAGAACTGTTTCAAATTTTTTTGATTTTTCTTCAATAAAAAGCCCGTCGATCAAATGATCGACGGGCTTAGACATAGAGTATCGGTTCAATAAATACCGAGCACCAGCATGTTTTCGGCTAAAAAACGTCCTTGGCAAACACCTTAGCGTCATTGGGAACCTGACGGATTTCGATGGCCACGCCATCGCCCAGGAGTTCTTGGATATGCTCGGCATCTTTCTCGGTCGCGAAGATTGCAGGGGTCGGATGAAGCGTGGTCTCGGGGGTCTTTCGGGTTCCACCCAGATTGATCTCTTTGATGTCTTTGCAACCCTTAGCGAGACGATAGACATCTTCAATCGTCTCAGCGATGATAAACAGCGAATACTTGTCGGTAACGCCGCTGTTGAGCGCCTCGATAGCAGCGTCAACATCCTTGATGACGAGTTTAACGCCGCTGGGGCGGGCGAGCCTCAAGGCCGCCTTCCTCATGTCGTCTTTTGCCACAGCATCGCTGGCGAGCAGAATGCAATCTACATCCAAAGCGTGAGTCCAGGACATGGCAACTTGGCCGTGAATCAGTCGGTAATCAACTCTCGTAAGCTTAATCATCGTTATCATCTCCGCACGTGATAAAGGGAATGACAGGTGCGACCCCTAGCTAGGGCTCGAACCAGAACTAACTAGAAATCTTCTTCCTCGGCGCCGGCAAGCATGTCCGCCGCCTCGCAAAGCTGAATAAACGAACGCGATCCCTCGACCGCGGCTTTGGCCTTGTCCGCATCCAGAGAGTCCAGCTGTGTAACCATTTCCACCAGCAGCGGCAAGTTCATTCCGGCGATCAACGTAAACGATCCGGCAGTCTGCCTCTGAATGAATTCGTTGTTTACAGAGCCGCCAAAGATGTCAGTCACGACAAACCAAGAGTCGGCAGGGTCCCTCGTCTCCATCCATGCATCAATCAACGCCGCGACGTCCCTTGAATCGTCATCGACATAGGCGCACAGGCACTCGATTCGGTCGTTGGTGCCCATCAGAATCTCCAGAGAGCTTTTCATGCCTTGGGCGAGATAACCATGACTCGCTAGCAATATCTTATTCATAGTTCTCCAATACCAATAGGACGTACTATATTGTCATAACAAAGTATATTAGCAATCTACCCTACGTGGTGTGTCTATTTTCCAAATCCGCGAACGGTAACAATTGGTCGGTAAATCGACCAATCTATCTCTAATTTACAAATAGAACTTCAGTCGCTCGGTGCAGTACACCTGACGGGAGATGAAAAGCGGCTCACCACTTGGGGCATAACGTCTATCGACAAACAGAAGCAGCGAAGAGTCCAGCTCCACGTTAAGGTATGCCGCCTCGAGCTCGCTCGCATAGCAGACCTCGAGCGTACGCGTGTTGGGACCCATCTTGATCCCCTGGCGATCGAGTACCGCCATCAGCGAATCATCGAGGGACTCATGCTCCAAAAAAGAAAGCGCAGCGGAATAGCTATTGGTTTCCAGCATCGTGGGCTTGCCATCCACAAGGCGCAGACGACGGCTACGCAATACCTTTTGGGTATCGTCTACGCCCAGGAACTTCGCGTCTCGCAGACTTGGGAAGTCCCAGCCCATTTCGAGAACCCTGGTAGACGCCTGTTTGCCCGCAAGCTGGCACGAATGGGTAAAGCTCTCACGGTCGTCCGCGGCATACATCTGCGTGTCCGACGAAACGAACGTGCCCTTGCCGCGGGCCCTCTCAACAAGCCCAGCATCTTCCATTTCTTTAATTGCGGAGCGAACCGTTATTCGGCTCACGCCAAATTGCTCGATCAGCTCCGCCTCGGTCGGAAGCTTATCTCCCGGGCGGTACGTGCCGTTGGCGATTGAATCAGAAAGCGCACGAACAATCTGTTTGTACAGGGGGATAACGCTATTTGCCTCAACCATATCAACCATACCTTTACAAGGAATCAGCAGCTTATAGATAAATGACTTATATTGTATTAGAACTTTTTAGCACTCCACGCCATTTCCTATAATGTTTCAGCAAACGAGGGGTTATTTTGCGTAAGCGGTGTAGAGTCCATCCATTTCCGCATACAGCTTCAATCTGATGGCGGTATATGCATCCGATAAGCCGATTGATTTTTATCTTCTGTCTGTCTCTCAGTCATCCCTCGTCGTAGAAATGAATGTGAGGTGAGAGACACGTAGTTGACGCACGAGCGTGGATATTTGGACGGTTTTTGAGCTTTTGACGGCCGATTTCGTCCGAAAATCCACTCTCGTTCAATTTGCGTCCGAATTTCCACGCTCGTGTGTCCGAAAATCCACGCTCATCCGGCAGATTGGTCGAAGGCCCCATATGGGTATACTCTCGGGGATTCGACTCGATTCGCCCCCGCTGGGGCGTCAAAGGAGACTGCATATGTCCACTACCTCAACCGACCCGCGCGCCGCAGCCGCCGCGCTGCTGGTGCCTGGCACCACCTGCCACGGTTTTGCCGTCGAGCGCCGCGAGACCGTGCCCGAGCTCGACTCGGACGCCTACGTGCTGCGCCACACCACCTCGGGCGCTCGCCTGCTGTACCTGGCATGCGACGACGAAAACAAGGCCTTTGCCATTGGCTTTAAGACGCCGCCGGCCGATTCCACCGGCGTGTTCCATATTCTTGAGCACTCGGTGCTGTGCGGGTCGGCCAAGTTCCCCGTCAAGGAGCCGTTTGTCGACCTGATCAAGAGCTCCATGCAGACGTTCCTCAACGCCATGACCTACCCCGACAAGACCATCTACCCCGTTGCCACCACCAACGAGCAGGATCTGTACAACCTGATGGACGTGTACCTGGACGCGGTGTTCAACCCGGCCATCTATACCAAGCCCACCATTTTTGAGCAGGAGGGCTGGCACTACGAGCTGGACCTGCCGGAGGGCGCCGAGGGCGAGGACGATGGCAGCCCCGCGAGCCTGCGCGAGGGCACGCTGCGCTATAACGGCGTAGTGTTCAACGAAATGAAGGGCGCGCTGTCCGACCCCATGAGCGTGCTGGACGACGCCGTCAACGCCGCGCTCTACCCCGACACTGCCTATGCGCACGAGAGCGGCGGCGACCCGCGCGCGATTCCCGCGCTCACCTACGAGCAGTTCCTGGACACGCACGCGCGCCACTACAATCCTTCTAACTCCTACATCACGCTCTATGGCGACCTGGACGTGAACCGCGCGCTGGCCTTTTTGGACGAGCGTTATCTGTCGCAGCCGAGTGCCGCGAGCCGCCGCATGGACACAGCCGTCGCCGCCGGCGAGGACCCGTCCACGCTGGCGCCCAATCCGCTGGGCGCCCAGGCGCCCGTGACCTGCGAGTACAAGCGTGTCGAGATGGCCACCACGCCCGAGAACGCCCTGGTGGGCCTGGGCCTTGTGCTGGGCAGCGCGCTCGACCGCAAGCGCACGATTGCGGCGGACATCCTGTTTGAGGCGCTGCTGGGCTCCAACGAAGCGCCGGTTAAGAAGGCAATCCTTGCCGCCGGCCTGGGCGGCAACGTGGTGAGCTACACCGCGGCCGAGAGCCTGCAGCCCTACGAGCTCATCATGCTGCAAAACGCGCAGCCCGGCGTGGCGCGCGAACTGCGTCGCACGTTCCAGGACGCCTGCCGCGACCTGTGCGAGCACGGCGTTCCGCGCGAGCGCCTGGAGGCCATCATCAGCAGCAACGAATACGACCTGCGCCAGCGCGACTACGGTATCGCCGACGGCGTGGCCATTGCGTGCGACGCGCTGAGCACCTGGCTCTACGATGACGACGCCGCGACGCTGGCACTCAAGTATGGCCCGGTGTACGAGGAGCTGCGTGGCGAGCTGGACGGCAGCTACTTTGAGGACCTGCTGCGCGAGCTCGTGCTGGAGAACGACCACATGGCGCTCGTCGAGCTGGTGCCGGTGGACGCCGCCGAGGGCGCAGAGGGTGCCGAGGCCGCCGAGCTGGCTGCCAAGCGCGACGCCATGACCGATGCCGAGCTGGCCGACGTGGTCGAGCGTACGGCCGCGCTGCGTGCCGCCCAGGAGGCCGAGGACACGCCCGAGGCCAAGGCCACGCTGCCGCGTCTGCGCGTGTCCGACATTGGCGAGGCGCACCCCGAGCCGCCGCTGGTTGTGGACACGACTGCGCCCATCCCCTGCCTGCGCCACGGCATCCCCACCAACCGTCTGGCCTACGCCATGCAGTATTTCGACCTGAGCTGCGTCGCGTTTGAGGACCTGCCCTATGTGACGCTGCTCTGCCGCCTGCTTAAGCAGCTGCCCACGCGCGAGCATTCGGCCGAGGAGCTCGACAACTTGCTCGCCGGCAAGCTGGGCTTTTTGAGCTTTACGACCGAGGTCATGACCCAGCCCGACGTGGACGGCGTGCGCCCCTACCTGCTGGTGAGCGCCGGTGCCCTGTCCGAAAAGATCGACGCGCTGGCGAGCCTGCCGCGCGAGGTGTGGTCGAGCACGCTTTTGCTCGATGCCGATGCCGACCGCGTTCGCGACGTGCTCACACAGATTCGCATTGGGCTTGAGCAGGGCTTTATCAACAACGGTCACTCGGCGGCACTCGGTCGCGCGATGAGCTACAGCTCACCTTCGGCCGTGGTGCGTGAGCAGCTTTCGGGCGTGGACTTCTACCTGTTCCTGCGCGATCTGCTCGACCACTTTGACGAGCGCCTGGACGACCTGCGCGCCAAGCTTGCCGAGCTGGCAGACCGCATCTTTGTGGCCGATGGCTGCATGGCGAGCTTTACCGGCAGCGACGAGGACTTTGACGCGTACTGGGATGCCGCGGGCGACCTGGGGCTGGGTGCGGGCGATGGTGCCGGCCGCGACGCGCTCGTGGTGCCGGCGCCGTGCGACCGCCACGAGGCTTTCGTGATCCCCAGCGACATCTGCTTTGCGGCAAGCGCGTGCGACCCGCGTCGCCTGGGCATTGACGTGACAGGCACTTGGGCCGTGGCTGCCAACGCGCTCTCCTACGACTACCTGTGGAACGAGATCCGCGTGAAGGGCGGGGCGTACGGCTGCGGATTCCGCGCGGCAGGTGAGCGTCAGGCGGCGTTCTACACCTACCGCGACCCGGCGATCGATCCTTCGATTGAGCGCGTGGAGCGCGCGGGTGCATGGCTTGGCAGCTTTGAGCCCGACGAAGCCGCCTTTGAGGGCTTTATCGTGAGCTGCGTGAGCGGCATGGACGCGCCGGTGAAGCCGTACGCGCTCACCAAGCGCCGCAACACGACCTACCTGGCCGGGCTCGATCCGCATGCGCGCGAGGAGCGTCGCGCCCAGATGCTCGCCGCCACGCCCGGTGAGCTGCGCTCGCTCGGCACCGACGTGACGCGCATCGCAGCCGAGTCGCCCACCTGCGTCTTTGGCGGCCGCGACGTCATCGCAAAGAGCAACGCCAACTTCAACGTAGTCGACCTGCTGGGCTAGCCACAGCAAGCAAAACCACCACAAAGGGGACAGGCACCTTTGTGGTGGTTTCGACATTTGCCCAGATAAAACCTGCCAAAATAAACCTGTCCCTTTTTGGTAGGTTTGGGGGAGGGGGCTAGGATGGATAAGGCTGAGTTGCGGCGGGCGGTAATTGCTCGGCGCGATGCGATTGATTTGGATGTTCGGAAGGCAAAGTCTGCTGTCATTTGCACGCGGCTGGTTGAGCTGCTGGGCCGCTTGGATGCCGCGGCGCCGCGCACCGTTGCCGTCTATGCCGCGATGGGTTCCGAGGCAGACCCTGCCGCGTTTGCCGCTGCGGCCGCCGCGCGCGGCTGGCGCGCAGCCTATCCGTGCATGCTCTCGGCAGCCGAAGCCGCAGCTTGTGGCCAGCGTATGTACATGCGGGCAGTTGCCGCCGACGATGCGTCCGCGGCTCCGTTTATCACTCATCCCACGCGAACCTTCGCTGCCGCGGACATCGGCAGCAACCGCTTCCCCATCGTGCCTGCCGAAGCACTCGACATGATTGTTGTGCCGCTCGTGGCCTTCGACCAAACCGGCGCGCGCCTGGGCTACGGCGGCGGCTGCTACGACCGTTACCTGTCCATGCTCTCGCCCGCATGTCAAATCGTCGGCATCGCCTTTGACGAACAGCGCATCGACCACGTCCCCACCGACGTCCACGACCTGCCGCTGCCCAACATCGTCAGCGCCTAAATGTCGTTGTATCGCACCCGCAAGATAAGCGTGGAAAATCTCCCACTTTGGGACTGTTCGGGGGCAAAAAACGGGAGATTATCCACGCTCATTATTCAAACGTCCGATAATCCACGCTCGTATGTCTGAAAATCCACGCTCAATCAACGCGCGTCCAGATTTCCGCGCTCGTGTGTCCGATTATCCACGCTCGTGCAGCTTAACGCCCCGCAACCGCCTCAACATGCACGCGGCACGCCGGCAACTTTGAGCTTGCGATCGAGCTTTGCCGGATCCCTCAGATCATCCCAGCACAAGCGCACGATCCTGCAGTTATCAAGCAGCGAAAGCCTCGACTCGCGCTGGCGCTCATCAAACTGCGCCTTTGCGAGCTTGCCCTCCTCCGCTGCCTTCTCGCTTTTAACGAATCCGTCAAATTCCCCGATGATCAGCCGATCTTCCACGCGCCACAAGTAGTCGACGCGATACGGCCGTCCCGGCTCAACCGGGTCGAACAGCTCAATTTGCAGCTCCGGCGTCTGCCAGCCGCGCTCGATCATCAGGGCGCGCGCCTTGGACTCGCCACCGCTTTCCGACAGGCCATCGGCATACCGTGCAACCCTGCGCGCCGTCACAACACCGCGACGATTTAAGCCAAGCTTGTTGACTGCCTCAACGAGATGCTCCTTCGACAACAGCTGCTCATGAAGCGCCGAGTCCGCAATGATCAGTCCCTCGACAAACGATGCATCGACCAGGCAATCCGTAATCGTTTGATCGATATCGGTCACGGCAATGTCCATCTGGGTGGCCCGTGTTTGACGAACATAACGATGGCGAACGACCTGAGAGTCCGGCGTCGTTGATTGTGCCGGTGCCACGGCGATATGGATGTGCGTCAAATTGGCATGCGAAACCGAAAGGCCATAGATAACAGCCGCCGTATAGGAGCAAAACGTCCAGTCGGGATACTTTTGCGCAAGGGCCCGCACCCGATGCAGATAACGCTGTCGAAACTTGAGTTCGGACCAATATTCCGGACGCGCATACAGCCCTGGCATGACCGCCTCGAGACTTCCCGCCGCCACCCGTCGCTCAATCTGCTTTGCCTCCGCCGCAGTTCGCGCGTACACGCAGCTCATCTGCTGTTCGCATGCCTTAATGTGACCTGCAAGTCTTTGATTCGCCGTCATGTTTTCCACGTCGCCTCCCAACTCTTGGAACGGCGCCAACGTACCAGGCGGTTTCATGCGAAGTCTGACCAAATGCCAACCAAAAGCTGACCAAATGCTTGACGGTTTTGAACGCTTTAGGTTAATGGCTTATATCTGCAGGTAGAACGGTTGTCGAGAGGTCCCTGTCTCCACATTTTGAACCTCAAAAGCCGTCGATTTCCTTAAAAGAAAATATGCTGTGGCTCGAAACTACCTAGTTTGCGATGCTGTCCGTAAACACTCGACGCGTGGTGCTGCCGCCTACGACAGCCGCAGAAAAATCGAGCGTGGAAAATCTCCCACTTTGGGCCTGTTCCTCGACCAAAAGTGGGAGATTATCCACGCTCATTCAACATGCGTCCGATTATCCACGCTCGTCGCGTAGCGGCCACGATAACCGCCGCAGCCACAGCCACGACAGCGGCCTAGTGCTCCTCGCCGGCGCGAGCCAGGTCGTAGGGCGTGGTCTGGTAGACGTAGTAGTTGAGCCAGTTGGTGTAGAGCAGCTGAGCCTGGCTGCGCCAGACGTTGAGCGGCTCGGCCGAGGGGTCGTCGTTTGGGAAGTAATGCGCCGGCACCTGAGGGTTGAGCCCGCGCTTCACGTCGCGCTCGTACTCCAGGCGCAACGTGTCGGTATCGTACTCGGGGTGGCCAAAGACAAAGAAGCGGCGGCTGTCGGTCGACTTGACAATATACAGGCCCACCTCGTCGGACACGGCCACGACCTCAAGCTGCGGCTCGGCCTCCACGTCCTCGCGGCGCACATCGGTGTTGCGCGAGTGCACGGCATAGAAACGGTCGTCAAAACCGCGGACCAGTGGGCTTTGCGGCTTGACGAGCCGGTGCTCAAACACGCCGCTCGCCTTTGCCGGCAGGTCGTACTTCTGAATACCGTAGTGGTGATACAGGCCCGCCTGTGCGCCCCAGCAAATGTGCAGCGTAGAGTGCACGTGCGTGGTGGACCAGTCCATGATCTGGCAGAGTTCGGGCCAGTAGTCGACCTCTTCGAACGGCATCTGCTCCACCGGCGCGCCCGTGATGATCAGGCCGTCGTAGTGGATGTCGCGGATGTCGTCGAACGTGCGGTAGAACGTCTCCAGGTGGCCGGCGCTTACGTGCGTGGCCTCGTGCGTCTTGGTGCGCAGCAGGTCCACCTCCACCTGCAGCGGCGTGTTGGAGAGCTTGCGCATGATCTGCGTCTCGGTGGCGATCTTGGTGGGCATGAGGTTGAGGATGAGCACGCGCAGCGGACGGATGTCCTGGTGCAGCGCGCGGTACTCGGTCATGACAAAGATGTTCTCGCTCTCGAGCTGCGCGGCAGCAGGGAGGGCGTCGGGGATGCGAATGGGCATGGATGCTCCTTACGAGTCAGTTGCAGCTATGGTACAACGAGCGGCCCCATCCGCGCGAGCACATCGCCCAGCGATGCCATCAGCGGCCCAAATCACTCCAAAAGTAGAGATTAACGCATGTCCCAAAAATCTACGACGCTTTAGCCTAGCAAAGTGGCAGCAGGACGCTACAATGGTTCGACGCGAGAAACTCGGCCGAAAGGATACATATATGTACCAGACGCGTAAGATCGGTGTGGTCGGCCAGGGCCACGTAGGAGCACATGTCGCCAACAGCCTGCTCATGCAGGGCATTGCCGATGAGCTGTACCTGTGCGATATCAACGAGGCCAAGGTGACGTCCGAGGTCCAGGACCTGCGCGACTCCCTTTCGTTTGTCCCGTACAACACCAAGATCGTCAACTGCTACGACCACTACGAGGAGCTGGCCTGCTGCGACGTCATCGTCAACGCCGCCGGCAAGGTCGCGCTGGCCGCCGGCAACCGCGACGGCGAGCTGTTCTTTACCACCGACGCCGCCCGCACCTTTGCCAAGCGCATCGTCGACACCGGCTTTGACGGCATCTTCGTGAGCATCTCCAACCCCTGCGACGTCGTGTGCACCGAGCTGTGGCACCTGACCGGCTACGATCCCAAGAAGATCATCGGCTCGGGCTGCGGCCTAGATTCCGCCCGCCTGCGCACCGAGATCTCCAAGAAGGTCGGCGTGAGCCCCAAGTCCATCGACGCCTACATGATCGGCGAGCACGGCTTTAGCCAGCTTGCCGCCTTTAAGGCCGCAACCATCGCCGGCAAAAACCTCAACGAGCTTCAGGCCGAGAACCCCGACAAGTACTCCTTTGACCACATGGAGGTCGAGGAGCTCGCGCGTAAGGGCGGCTATGTGACCTACCAGGGCAAGCAGTGCACCGAATACGCCGTCGCCAACTCCGCCGCGCGCGTCTGCGCCGCCGTGCTGCACAACGAGCACGCCGTGCTTTCCGCTTCCACGCTCATGACCGGCCAGTATGGCGAGGAGGGTATCTTTACCTCCCTGCCGTGCGTGATCGGTGCCGAGGGCGTCGAGGAGGTCTACACGCTCGACCTGTCCGAGTACGAGCTCGAGGGCTTCCACAAGAGCTGCCAGCACATCCGCGACAACATCGCCCAGCTCGACTGGTGGGACACCGAGGCCTACGATGCAAAGTAGGCCGATGGCTGCCGCAACCTTGCGAATCTAAGCGCGATACTAAGCGGGCCGCGCCGGAAATCCCCGGCGCGGCCCGCTTTTTTGACTCACGCAGTGCCCTTGCGAATCGAAGGTGAATACTTTTCCGCGAAGTGAACGAGCAAAAACGAGCCCCCGAAGCATCGACACTTTTCAGACGCCGTTTCCTGCGGTTTCGCCGAGTTTTTCCTGCAGTTTTGGCGTCAAAAAGTGTGGATGCTTCGGGGGTCCAAAATAGGTCGTTCACTTCGCGGAAAAGTATTCACCTTCGTTTTCGCGCAGACACGAATCCGGCCGCCACAACGCAAAACGGGGCCCGCGCGCAGCGCAGACCCCGTCAAAAAAGATAATTCCCGTTACCTAGTACTGCTCGATGCCCATGTAGCGACGAACCTCGGGGCTGTGGTCGAACACCTTGCCGCGGGCGACGCGCAGCTCGCAGCTCATGTTGTAGAAGAAGATCGGCTCCAGGTACGAACGCACGCTGGCAGGCACGTCGCCCACGCCGTACTCGAGTGCGTCGAGCACCATGACCGTATCGGTGTGCGTGTTGAGGAACGCCAGCGCGCGCTCCTCCATGGGGCGGCACTCGCCCGATCCGAGCTGCACAAAGTAGAACACGCCGGGCTCGGTAGCCTCGAACGGGCCGTGGAAGTACTCGCCGGAGTGGATGTAGCAGCAGTGCTGCCACTGCATCTCCATGAGCGAGCAGATGGCCATGGCATAGGTCTGGCTAAAGTTGGGGCCGGAGCCCAGGATATAGAAGAACTTGTGGTGCTGGCAGAGCTCGGCAAAGCGATCGCCCAGCTCGGCATTGACCTTCTCGCGGGCAGCGGGCAACAGCGCATCCATCTGCTTAAGGCCGGCGTACATATCGGCGAGCGCCTCGTAACCCTCCTGCTGGTCGAGCAGCTCGGCAGCCATCAGGACGCCGATGCCTTGCGGAACCTCGGCCTGCGGCACGCCTTCGCCCCACGGATAGACCCAGGTGGTCCACTTGCCGTTATCAATCTTGGAGCCCTCGCAGTCGGTCATGGCCACGACCTCGGCGCCGGCTGCCAGCGCCATCTCGCAACCGTCGACGACCTCCTGCGTATTGCCGCTGTGGCTGCAGGCGATGACGAGTGACTTCTCGCCAAGACTCTTGGGGGCCATCAGGCAAAACTCGCGCGCCGTGTAAACCGTCGAGGTAAACGTGGTCGCCTCGCGCTTGAGCAGCTCGTTAGCCGGCATCAGGTCGATCATCGAACCGCCGCAGGCGATCCAAAAGACGTTCTCGATCTTACCCTTGCGCTCGATAATTTCCTGAATCAGATCGTGTGCGTTCACGGTGACGCTCCTCCTTGTGTGGCGGCTTTGAGCGACGACAGCTCGTACCTGCGGTCGTTCTATGTTGTCCTATTTATAGCACGCACGACGACGCTCGTGAAGCCATTTCGCCAAACTTGTTCTATGTTGTTCTATCTGTGGATATTAAATGTCGAACACGTAGCGCGAGCCCACGATCTTTTGGCGCCCGAGCAGCAGGGGGCGCTCGTCTGCATCGGTAAAATACGCCTCCATATAGAAGAGCGGCTCGCCGACCGGCACCTCCAGCAGCGGGGCCGCCTGGGCATCCGCCAGCGCAATCTCCACGGTGCAGGGGTCGGACTTGAGCGGCGCGCGACCCGAATGCTCGGCAACGAGCGAGAAGATCGAGTTGTCGGCGAGGTCCTCGGCGGCCAGCGTCTGCAGGTAGGGATGGTCGGCGAGCACAAAGGCGTTGTTCTCGAGCATGACGGGCACGCCGTCTGCCGTGCGCACGCGCTCGACCACAATGAGCTCGCAGCCGGGTTCCACGCCAAAAAATGCCGCGTCCTCGTGCGTCGCCGCAACCACCGTGCGCGACACCAGGCGCGCTCCGGCCACCATGTCGTTGGCGGCGCAACCCTCGGAAAAGCTCTGGATGTCGCCTTTCTGGACAATCTTGCGCTTGAGCTTGGGAGCGCACACAAAGGTGCCCCTCCCCTGCTGTCGGTGGAGATACCCCGCGCGCGACAGCTCCTCGATGGCACGGCGCACGGTGATGCGCCCCACGCCGTAGGACTTCGCGAGCTCCATCTCGGCAGGAATGCGCGAACCGGCAGGGTACACGCCGCGCGCGATCTCGCCCTTTAGGTCGTCCATGACCTGCTGGTACAGCGGCACGGCGGACGCGCCAGCGCGGCCGGTTTTATCGTCAGTTGCCATCGTTACGCTCCATCCCGTGCATGCTCGGATTCAAACTCTTCAATCGCCGCCATAAACTGCTCGCCAAAGGCGTCGGCCTTTTTCTCGCCGATGCCGTTGATCTGGATAAGCTCGTCGCGCGTCTGCGGGCGCAGGCGGCACAGACCACGCAGAGCCTTGTCGGAAAAGACCATGTACGGCGCCATCTCCAGCTCGGTCGAGATCTCCTTGCGCAAGGCACGCAGGCGCTCGAACAGCTCGGCATCGTCGCCCACGCGCGGGCGCTGATCCAGCTCAGCCTCCTCGCGCAGCAGATCCACTGCACGGCGGGCGCGAGCCGAGGCCTTGCGCTTGGACGCGCGACGCTTAACGGTAAAGGCAAACGCCTCGTCCTCGACCTCGCCGGCACGCGGACCCAGTCCCACGACCGGGTACTGCCCCTGCGAGGTGGCCAAATAACCGCGGCCGCACAGCTGGCCGATGATGTCCTTGATGCGCCCGACCGATTCGCTCGACAGCTCACCGTAGCCGCGGTCCTCGTCCAGATGCATCTGGCGAATGCGCTCGGTGTTGCCGCCGTGAAGAACGTCGGCGATCAGCGACTTGCCAAAGCGCATGGGACGCGTGGCCACATAGCGCACGGCGGCGCGAGCCATACCGGTGACGTCCTCGACCTCGAACTGCGTGAGGCAGTTGCTGCAGTTGCCGCAGCCCTCGGCTTCGTCCGTGGCGGTGGCGCCCGCACCAGCCGCAGCAGCATGCTCGGCCGCGGCCTCGTCGCCAAAGTAGCGCAGCATATATTCGCGCAGGCAGCCGGTGGTATTGCAGTAGCCCTCCATCTGGCTGAGCAGACGATATCGATTTTGGAGCGCCCACGCGCGTTGCTCGTCGTCGAGTGCCTCGTCGGCCGCATCGCCGCGGTCGATTAAAAAGCGGCGCATGCGAAAATCGTTGCCGTTCCACAGTAAGTGGCAGCTGGCCGGATCGCCATCGCGGCCGGCGCGGCCCGCCTCCTGGTAGTAGGCCTCGATGCTCTCGGGCACATTGTTGTGGATCACGTAGCGCACGTTGGGCTTGTCGATGCCCATGCCAAAGGCGTTGGTGGCAACCATCACCTGAAGATCGTCGTCAATAAAGGCACGCTGGCTTTGACGGCGGGCGTCGTTGCCCATGCCGGCATGGTAGCGGCCAACGCGAATGCCGCTGGGGCCCAGCGCCTCGGCAAGCTCGCCTGCCAGCGCATCGACCGTCTTGCGGGTCGAGCAATACACGATGCCGCTCTCGCCCGAATGCGCAATCACATAGTCGCGCACCCAGGCTGCCTTGGCCTTGTCGCCCATCTCCTCGCAGCCAAAGTAGAGGTTCTTGCGATCGAAGCCCGTCACCACCGTCGCGGGATTTTGCAGGCCGAGCATCTGCTGAATGTCCGCGCGCACACGCTCAGTCGCCGTAGCGGTAAAGGCCGCCACGATGGGGCGCTGCGGCAGGGAATCGATGAACTCACGAATCTGCAGGTAGGCGGGGCGGAAATCCTGGCCCCATTGGCTCACGCAGTGGGCCTCGTCAATGGCCACGAGCGGCACGCCAATGCCGCCGTCCGCCGCGGCCTCCTGCGCAAAGGCTAAAAAGCGCGGCTCGAGCAGGCGCTCGGGCGCCACGTACATAAGTTGGTAGCGGCCCTCGCGCGCCCGCTTGAGCACGGTGTTTTGCTGGGCCGGAGTAAGGCTGGAGTTGAGATAACTGGGGCGCGCACCCGCCGCGAGCAGCGCGCGGGTCTGGTCCTCCATAAGCGACAGCAGCGGACTCACCACAAAGGTAATGCCGGGCAGCATGAGCGCGGGCACCTGGTAGCAAATGGACTTGCCGGCGCCTGTGGGCATAACGCCCAGCGCATCGCGACCGGCAAGGATCGCATCGACCATGCGGTCCTGCCCCGGGCGAAACGAGGTGTAGCCAAAATAGGCGCCGAGCGTGTCGAGCGCCATCTGCTGCATGCTATCGGTCATGGTTTCCTAACGTCCAAGTCATCTGCCGCCGATTATACGCCGCCACGCGGACCAGTGCCGCACGGCTGCCGGCCACGCTCATTCTGCGGGTAGTCATTGGGGGCGTTCTTGAATGACTAGTCAAACAAGAATATCCCTAACGACTACTCATTTAAGTCTGTCCCCAATGAGTGTTTGGACACTTTCCTGATGAGCATGGATAATCTCCCACTTTGAGCCCGTCACCGAGCCAAAAACGGGAGATTATCCACGCTCATTCTGCAGATTGCCGCTCTGGCGGGCTTGCAGCGTCGACTGGTTACGCGGTTTGGTAAAACCGCGTAACTTACATGACCATAACGTAGCGCGATCCCACGTAGTACTGCTTACCCATCAAAACCGGCTCGCCATTGGGGCCGATAAAGCCGGCACGCAGGTTGAGCAGCGGATCGTGCGGAGCAATGCCCAGCTCAGCCGCCTGCTCGGTATTGGCACGAACGGCCTCGACCGTGCGGTAGCCAACCGAGACAATCGGCGTTCCGCCAACACGCTCGACCTCGGCAAAAATCGACTTGTCCTCAAGATCGGCCGTCAACAGCTCACGGTAGGCGTCAAACGGCACAAAGACGTTTTCCTCAAAGATGGGCTCACCATCGGCCGTACGCACGCGTTTGATATGCAGTAGCAGCGCATCCTTCTGCAGACCAAAGAACTCCATCTCGTTTTGGCGCGCCGGAACGATCTGGCGATCGACCACGTGCGCACCGGCCTTCATGCCGTTGCCGGCACACAGCGCGGTAAACGTCTGCAGCGTCGAGGCATGGAACTGACGATTGATGTGCGGTGTGGAAACAAAGGTGCCGCGGCCCTGTTGCTTAACCAGGTAGCCATCGGAGCACAACTCCTCGACGGCGCGACGCACCGTAATTCGGCTCACGTCGTACTGCTCGGCAAGCTCGAGCTCGGACGGAATACGCTCCTTGGGTGCATAAACACCTTTCTCGATCGCATCTTTGATTTCGTCATAAATCTGCTGGTAAAGCGGTGCATTTTTGGGTGCAGGCATATCTAATCACTCTTATCGAAATATCGAAATAACTAATACGTATATAACGTCTAGTTTCATGTTACCTCATATTGATAAAACGATACACCCCACCTACCAAAAAGCGACAGCTTCATTTTGGTAGGTTTTATCTGGGCAAACGAAAGTCCCTCGAAAGCAACGGGGCTTTCGAGGGGCTCATGCGGAAGGGTTGCGCCGGGCCGGCAAAATGCCAATACCCTACTTGCCGTCGTCCTGCTGCAGGCTGTCCTGCTCGCTGAGGCGCGCCTGCCTGCTGGCCATGCGCGCGGGCTTGTCGGGATCGGGTACGGCCGTGGGCATGGGCTCGTCGACATGACCGCCCCACCAGCCGCCCACAAAGTTGAGCGTGTGGAACACGTTGATCACGGCGCCGGGATCAATGTCGCACACTAGCTTGATAATGTCCTGGCTCTCATAGGTCGAGACAACGGCGTGCAGCAGATACATCTTTTCGCGGCTGTATCCGCCGATGACCTCGGCGCAGCTAATGCCGTGCTGAAAATGGTCAACATAGGCGGTCATGACTTCGTCTGCCTTGCGCGTCGTGATCTGCAGCGTCACGCGGTCGTAGCGACGATAGAAACTGTCGATGGTCTTGGTCGAAATAAACTGGAACACGATGGAGTACGCCGCGTTGTCCCAGCCAAACATAAAGCCAAAGATCGCCAGGATAAAGCAGTTGAAACCAAAGATGACGCCCCAGATAGTCTTGCCCGTGTGGTTGGAGACCCACAGCGCGATAAAGTCGGTGCCGCCGGTGGATGCGCCGGACTTTAGCGCGATGGCAGCGCCCAGACCCGAGACCACGCCGCCAAAAATGATGAGCATAATCTTGTCGCCCAAAAACGGGGCAAAGTGAAAGATGTTGAGGAACAGCGACGAGAGCACGACCTGCATCATCGAGAAGATGACGAAGCGCTTGCTAATGCCGCTCCAGCATAGGAGCGCCACGGGGATGTTGAGCGCGAGCATACCGAGCGAGATGTCGATGTGGACGCCGCCGAGCGAGGTAACGCGATCGAGTAGGACCGCGACGCCGGTGAGACCGCTCGGAAGCAGGTCGGCGGGTTGAATGAACGCCTGGATCAGAAATGTCTGGAGAACGGCAGAAATGGTGACCGCCACGGCGGTGATGGCGCGGCGGACGATGGTGAGGCGGCCGAGCACGAGCACGCGGTCCGTGAGCTGTTCGATGGCGTTCGCCACGTAGGCTCCCTTCGAAGGCAGATGTAGTTGTGGGGCATGCCCGCGATTGTAACATGGAGCGTGCGGAGGCGCTTCAATTCACCCTCTCTCGACAACCATCAGAAGGACCGTGAGGTCGCTCAAAAGAAAAACGCCGTGAAGAGAGCGATCCCTTCACGGCGAATTCGGCGTTTGCCCAGATAAAACCTGCCAAAATGAACTGCATCCCATTTCTTGGACTTTGAAATTAAGGTTCG
>NZ_QRQX01000011.1:0-90659 GCF_003475665.1 Collinsella sp. AF29-7AC | reverse complement strand
AAACGCGGGGTCCGTTCAGGCTGTTGCGTTGAGATTGAAAATCAACCAACAGACAAGGGGTTGTGTGCCGCCTTGCTCCACCGAGGACAGGCGCGGCCCTGTGCCGAGTGCGGGGCGATGTTCGTGCCGCGCTCCAATCGGGGCAAATACTGTGACGAGTGCGCCGCCAATGTGCGCCGGAGAAAGAAAGCTGCCAGCGAACGGGAACGCCGCAGGCGTGGACATTTAGAGGCTGAAAAGCCTTGCAATCAGGGGGCTTGTGGACAGTCCTCAAAGGGGGACTAATACATTCCCCTTCCCCCACTCCAACGTGGGCGGCAAAATGGCGCTCACGTGGATTAACTTTGATGAATGATGAAAGGAGAGCCTATGACCTACGACCCCAGCATGACGATCACCAGCACCATCCCCGCCCCGGAGGGGAGCGACAGCACCAGCAGAGAGGGCAAGGCCATCCCCCTGCCCGTGATGGCGGGCGGCAACGCTTCACCCGCCCCGGACGTACCGCCACCCGATATGGTAAAGACCGTTGGCGGTACGACCTTTGATATTTATTTCCATTTCAGCCAGACCAGCCGGGAAACCTTTACCGACAAGGTACTGCGCCTTATTCAATCCGATGTTGTAACCTCATAAAAATAATTTACTTTTTTCTCTATCCTTATTGACAAAACCCGAAGGGTACGGGTATAGCAAAGGCCGTTGTCGCAAAGTGGCTTGTTCTGACGATTGCAACTTCAATAGCGTTCAACCTGTTTTCGGGATTTACTCTCTTCAAATCTCCGCTTGGCTGCTATGTGGATGGGCGGGTGTTTCTTGATAGATACCTGCCCGTGTTGCTTTTGATTGATGCTATTTTGGCTGCATTAGTAGCTCAGTCGATGGCAGTTTTCTATTTACTTAGAAATGCACCGCTTAGCATTATGTTGGTGTTGGTCGGGACGCTGCTCGCCTCCGATGAATATACGCTGGTGGTCTTTTCCAATCACGCATCGACGCAAATTCCCTGGTGGCTCTCAGTCGGACCATACTTACGCCATCTTGGAAATCTGTGCTTTCAAGGCCTAGCCATTAATCAGATCATTCTTTTCTCTGTTATTTGCACCGTTGTTTCGTTGCAGCTCGGGGTCATGGGAATCAAAGCGAGGAGGGGGTAGAAATGCGCTGCGAAGATATGATTAAGGCTGAAGCCTATCGAGTTATGAAGAGCAAAGCGCCTCTTCTGCTGATTGCGGCAGGTTTCGTGCTCGCATTGCTTTATTCTGCGTCTTATGAACCATGGAGAGCCTACGGAACGAGCGATTGGCTTGGCGACGGTGTTATGGGCTTCTTTCCAAACCCACAATATGGTTTTGGGGGAATTCCGGGAGACCTCGTTAAAGATGGAGCTCGCTACCTTTCCGCTGTGGCACCGCTTGCCCATTCTCTGTTCTTTCCTATTGTTGCTGTTCTCGTCATCGGCTATGCGTTTCGAACTCCGATAACGGGATCTCAATGGCTTGTTTCCTATGCAAGGGGAATGAAAACAGTACAGTTGTTGGTTGCAAGGACTCTTGTCTCGATTGTCATGCTTGTCGGTGGTTTTGTTCTCTTTTCGATACTCGTTGGTGCGGTTCAAAGCGCGAGCGGCATAGGAATGACGATGGATATGATCGGAGAGTTTCTTCTTCGGCTGTCTCTTGCTGCCTTGATTTGCACAACGTTATGCCTGCTGCTCGTCCTGGCCATCTCGCTCTTTGGAAATGGCGCGTTTGTTCTATCGTTCATCATCCTGCTGCTTTATTTGGGGTACGGGAATCCAAATATGCCACTGCACTTGACATGGCTGGCGACCCTTGCGTCCCCGCGACCAATTCAATTCATCGTGCCGGGGACGTTGCTATTTGTAGCGCTGGCAACAGTCGTTCCCATTGTCATCCTCGGACTTTGCTGGGCTATCAAGGGTGCTATCAGAAAACGGAGCATATAAATGAAAGAGTCTGAATTTAACGTTATTGAAGAGAATGATGTGAACGGTATCACTATCTACAATACCCAGTCTGGTGGCGTTCTCGACCTTGACGCTGCGCACACGAATGAACTGAATTAATATCGCAAGGGTGCCGCCGCCTTGGATGGTGATTTCGAAAAGGCCCTTAAGATGGGTGGCATGTTGGTAGATGACGATGTTGACGAGCGGCGAATGTTGATGCTTGAGAGTTTGTCGGCAAGGTTTGCAAATGACTATTTAGGCCTGACGATTGCTCCAACGCTGGCATGCAATTTTAGGTGTCCCTACTGCTATGAAAAGGGCTGTTCGCACCCCACTATGTCAGAAGAGACAATGACGGATATCGCAGCATTCGTGCGTTCCGGCTATTCCGGGATCAACGATCTTCACGTTGACTGGTATGGAGGCGAACCCCTACTCTGTGTGGACATGATCGAGCGACTGACAAAAGAACTGAGAGGGGCGATTAGGCCAGACGCTAGTTATTCTGCCGGTATGGTAACGAACGGATATCTCCTGACGCGAGAAATTGCTCAGAAGCTTGCTGATTGTCAGGTCGGTTCGGTTCAAATCACTATCGATGGCTCAAAGAGGGATCATGATTCGCGGAGGGTCCCAGCTGACGGTCGCCCGACATATGACACCATTATCGAGAATATCATCTCGTGTGCCGACGTTCTTCAGATTACCGTTCGCGTGAATGTTGATGAGTCCAATAGCAAAGAGGTCGATGCGTTGATTGACGAGCTTGACGCTAAAGGGCTTCGCGGCAAAGTCGCACTTTATCTTGCTGCGGTCGATAATGTCAACGATACCTGCTCAAATGTCATTCATTGTTTCTCTCAGCGTGGGTTCTCTCAAGTTGAAACGTTCTTTATGGATAAAGCTAGCGAGCGCGGATTCAACGTTATTCCGTTTACGCCGTATGATCCAAGTGTCTGCTGTGCGGTTTCTCTTAATTCGTTTGTTATCGATCCGCTTGGTAGGCTTTTTAAATGTTGGGATGAGGTTGGCAAGGGCGAGTGCGCCGTTGGAAATGTTCGAGAAGGTGTGAAAGCTAATTCGAACTATTTGAAATGGATGGAGTATTTACCAAACGACCCAGTATGTGGCGAGTGTGTAATGTTTCCGGCTTGTATGGGCGGATGTCCCCACGCCGCCATGGAGGGCCAGAGAAAATGCGCGAGCGTTAAGTTTAATGCCAGGCAGAGAATGCGGCTGGCTTGTAATTCGCAGTATTCGCATAAGGCAAATCACGATGTTTAGATTTTGGGTGCGCTATCTTCTCCATAAGCCAAGACTTTATTTCTATCTGCTTCTTGATGTCTTGTCTCAGCTGTGCAGCCTTGCTGAACCCTATTTGTTGGGTATGACTGTAAATGTGCTGACGGTAAAAAAAGACCTCGGTAGCAGTTTATGGACGCTAGTCTTATGTATTTTCGCGATTGGCGTGGTTGCCATTGTGAGGTCGGTGTTGGCCTATTGGACTTCCCTGATTTATGTCGACCTTCAAGCGCATGCAGGATATCAACTTAACGCTGACACGCTTGAACATGTCAAGCGTTTGCCCCGAAAGTTTTTCATCGGATTTGATGCGGGCTATTACAATCAACAAATCAATCACGATTCAAACGATCTTATGATATTCGGAATAACATCGGCGTCAAATATCATTGGCGGTGTTGCAACGATTATTTGTTCCTTGATTATGTTGATGAATATAAACACTGCGATGGCGACTGCCTGTTTAGCCTGCATCGTTGCGGGGGCATTAGTCTATCGATTGTTTAGCGGGCTGTTGTTCAATCGAGGTTTTGAGTTTCAAGAAAAGACCGCTGCTTTCTTTGGGGCTCTTCAGAGCCAACTGGAGAGCGTCTCCTTTCTTCGTCGCCATTCGTTATTTGATTTCTATTCCTTGAGGCTGCAGAAGGCTTTCGATGGCCTTTATCCAGCTATATTGGCTAACCAAAAAGCCGGGTCACGGTTCGAACTTGCGAATCAGTCGATTTTTTCCTTTGCACAGTTCTGTTTGCTCGCGATTGGAAGCTGTGAGATTGTTGCAGGCAAAATGCCGGTTGGTTTTTTGCTGACGGCATTGAGCTATTATTCGACCGCCAATTCTGCTCTGGTGGACCTGCTCTCTTGGGGCAAAAGCTACCAGGCGAGCAAGGTGAGTGCACAACGCCTTAAGCGCCTTTGGGCAATGGATGAAGAGGAGAACGGTTCTATCTGCATCGGTTCTCCTGTTTCACTTGTGTGCAAGGGACTGTCGATTTGTCGCCCTGATACCGATCGAATCATAGATTATCCAAAGCTCATCTCGTTTAATCGAGGAGTCTTATACGGCGTGTCAGGCGCAAATGGAAGCGGGAAAAGCACGCTTCTCGATGGTATAGCTGGTTTGTACCCCGATGATTACGTTGGGACTATTGCTTATGACGATGTCGATTTGGGCCAGATTGATTCTATAAATCTACGCTCATATGTCGTTGGTATTGCCGAGCAAGAACCCGATGTCGTTAACGGAACACTCAGAGAGAATCTGACGCTACTCGCGGGCGATAATTATCCTGTTCTTGAAGTCGGGCGACTTGTAGACCAGTTTGGTTTGACCAAACTGGTCTCAACACTTCCCAAAGGTCTTGATGGGGTGCTGGACGAACAAAACCATAATATATCGGGTGGTGAGAAGCAGAAGATTGCGATTATTCGCGTATTGCTTAAGGACTCACCCGTCATGTTATTCGATGAACCGACGTCGGCGCTTGACGGAGCGAGCAGGTCAGCGCTCATTGATATTCTGCAACAGAAGAAAGAAGAGCATATAGTGGTTGTTGTCTCGCATGATCCCGAGTTGCTTGAGGCTTGCGACGAAGTGATTGAACTGTAAAAGCTTGTGCATGGCGCTTCGTTGCGGGGCTCATTGCTGTGGATAGCGAATTGCAGCTGATGTGGGCAGTTATCCCAAACATGTATCAGCTTATTTTATTGCTAATCCCACAACGGCAAAACCGGTCAAACGAACGCTTCAGTACTGAGGCATCTGGCTATCTGACAAATTGCTATACTAAATCCAAGAGATTTGTATAGCAAACAGGGAGGCAGGGTTATGGCGACGACGTTGCTCGACAGGCATTCCGCCCAGATGAATGTGCGCATGGATCGTCAGCTCAAGGAGGCGGGAGATGCGGTGCTCGCAAGCCTCGGCATGACGCCGTCGCAGGCTGTTCGGGCGCTTTGGGAATATCTGGTCATCAACGAACGCATGCCTTCAAAGGAGGGGAGCGCAGAGATTCCCTCCGACGAGGCGAACCAGCGATTCGTGGAATCAAGAGCAGCACAGGGTAGCCATATCATTCGCGATTCGTGCCTCAAATACGGCATCCCCATCCCTGAGTTCTCGGGTGACTACGACGACCTCTATGAGGAGGCCATGGCGGAGCGCTATTCCGAGTGGGTGGAACTATGAGCACGGAAGGCGTCCTCAAGCTGTTAATCGATACCAATGTATGGATGGATTATTTTTCTGGTAGGTCTGACCGTACGGCAAACGTCGTCCATCTGATCGAGATTGCCGACGCTTCGGAGCTGATCGCCCTGTTTGCCTCGTCGCTTTCGGTCAAAGATGTCTCGTATCTTGTCTCGGCGGCAATCAAGAGAGAGTGCCGAAGGAAGAATGGCTTGCTGAGCGATAGCGCCATTGCGGCGGCGGACGAAACGGCCTGGGCATGCATTCGGCAGATGCGCGAGCTCGCCCTTATCGCGCCGGTGGGAGCAGACGAGGTGTTCGATTCCTTTGTGTTCAGGCATCATCACAATGACTTTGAGGATGACCTGATGCTGGGCGTTGCCAATCGCATCGACGTCGATTACGTCGTGACGGAGGACAAAAATCTCATTAAACATACCAATGGCGTATGCATAAACGTTGATCAAGCGTTGAGGTTGGTTGAAGGGTCCAACGTCTCCTCAGCACGGCCCGTCTAACCTGCTTTATCTTAATAAAGTGGGGTTTTCCCACCGTTAGCCGATGATGCGAGAGCGCTCGGCGTTTTCGACTGATTTATGCAAACGAAGTCTGGGAATATACAAGTCGCATGTCTTACTGTCTAACCAGTTGCGCCAAGGAGGCACCATGGATTACAAGATCACCGGCTACGAGCCCGCCCAGCTGTTCCATTTCTTTGAGGAGGTCAGCGCGATCCCTCGTGGGTCTGGCAACGAGAAGGGCATCAGCGATTTCCTGGTTGCGTTTGCCAAGGAGCGCGGCCTCGATGTGTACCAGGACGACGTCTACAACGTCATCATTCGCAAGCCCGCATCTGCCGGTGCCGAGAATGCCCCGACCGTGATGCTGCAGGGCCACATCGATATGGTGTGCGACAAGCTGGGCTCCGTTGAGCACGACTTTACGACCGACGGTATCGATCTGGTTGTCAAGGACGGCGTCCTCACCGCTAACGGCACCACTCTGGGCGCCGACAACGGCATCGCCGTCGCGCTTATGCTTACCGTGCTCAACGACGATTCGATTGCCCATCCGGCCCTCGAGTGCGTATTCACCACCGATGAGGAGACTGGCCTGGTCGGCGCCGAGACGCTCGACAAGTCCCAGATTAGCGCCCGCACCATGATTAACCTTGACTCCGAGGAAGAGGGCGTTGCCACCGTCAGCTGCGCCGGCGGCGTCGTCGTTACCTACACCTGCCCCATCGTGCGTGAGCACAAGACCGGTAGCACCCTCACGCTCGACATCTCCGGCCTACTGGGTGGTCATTCCGGCAACGATATCAACCTGGAGCGCGGCAACGGCAACCTCATCATGGCCCGCATCATCGACCGCCTGATGGTTGCCGGCGAGCCCGCCATCGTCAGCTTTAACGGCGGCACTAAGGACAACGCCATCAACCGTGAGTGCAAGGCCGAGCTGGTTTACGCCGACCACGCTGCCGCCGAGGCCGCGGCCCAGATCGCAAAGGACATCATCGCCGACGTCACTGCCGAGCTCGAGGTCTTCGACCCCGGCTTTACCTGCACCGTCGAGATTGCCGACGACGCCGAGGTCGAGGCCATGGACCAGAAGTCCGCGCTTGCCCTCATCCGTGCCCTGCGTCTTGCCCCTAACGGCGTGATTCGCCGCAACGTCGCCACCGACGGCTCCGTCGAGGTTTCCTCCAACATCGGCGTGGTCGCCACTTCCGACGACCAGGTCAAGATCATGCTGTCCCCGCGCTCCTCGATCACCTCGCTGCAGAACGAGTTCAAGGATCGTTTGCAGACGCTTGCCGATGTCCTGGGCTTCGACGCCAAGTTTGAGTTCGAGTATCCCGGCTGGAGCTATGCCGAGCATTCGCCGGTCCGCGACGTCTTTGTCGAGAGCTATCGCGAGCTCTTTGGCTCCGAGTTGCGCATCGAGTCCATTCACGCCGGCCTTGAGTGCGGCCTGTTTGCCGAGGCCCTGCACGGCCTGGACGCCATCGCCGTGGGCCCGACGCTCTCCGATGTCCACACCCCGGACGAGAGCATGGAGCTCGCTTCTGCCGAGCGCTTCTACGAGCTGCTCATCGACGTCCTCAAGCGCCTCGCTGCATAAAGGTTGCACTAGCAGCAGTCCGAGCCACGTGCTAGCGGATTGCAAATGACATTACGAGAGGGGGTACCCGGTCTTTTGCGACAGGTGTCCCCTCTCTTCTTTTAAGAAATGGGAAATTGATTGGCGTCTAGCCCATATCCGCCCTGATGAGGTCGAGGGTTCGCTGGCAGTTTTCGCGGACGGGGCCGAGCATATGATCGCGCAGGTCCGCCATGCCGGGCAGGTCGGCGTATTCGTCCATGACCTCTTCCATGCAAATGGGTACCTCGTAGGCGAGGTCCATCATGGTCGCAAAGCAAAACTTCTCGGATAGCCCGGCATCGGTGAGCGCCGTCTCCAGCGCGGGGTCGCCCATACCGTGGTATCGGCGGATAGCACCTGGACCGATGCGCCCCACACGATTTTCGCCGCCAACGCTCATAGCAAGGCGTGCCCGACGTCGCATGCGCTCATACGCCAAGCCCGATGCGACATCGTACATTCGAGCCATCATGGCTGCGCCGTCGTTTCCAAGGAGCAGGGAATAGTTTTTCGCATGCGCATCCGGTGCGCCGATAATGGCGTTGAAGAACAGTATCTGCGTAAACAGATGCAGGTTAAGTTGATGGTGGCTCGTAGTTACGAGGAGCTCTTGAATGTCGCGTGTGGTCGGGCCGCCGTCTGCCGTGTACTTTTGGGCGGGCATCACCCCAAGTGCCTGACAGAGGTCTTCTTGATGTAGGCGCCTGATCGTTCCGTCTTCGACTTTCACGCGGTCATAGCGCTCAACAATGAGGGTAGGTTCGTCCTCAAACATACGATATTCGACGTTTGCCGTTGCGATACCGGCGCGCTGGGCGCTTTTCATGCAGACAAACTCATTGAGAGCCTCGAGTTTAAATCCGTTAACGCCATTTTTGAAAATATGCGTCGTGGGCGAGGAGCCCATGCATTCGCACCAGCGGCCGTTAATGAACGCGAGCGCGAACTTGCCCTGGTTGCCTCCAAGTGACCAACTTTCATCTAGACCCATCCACGATGCATCGCGGTCATCTCTGATCGACTTGAGGCGGAGAGCAATTTCGTGGTCGTCTATAGGGCGGTAATCGCCAGCGCGATGCAGGACGGCGTCGGCATCTTCTTCGGCATAAAACTGCACTCCGCCCGGACAGTCGAGTCCGATATGGCTGAGCAACGCAACGGGATTGTTGGGCCTAACGTCGAATTCGGCGGCAATCGCTTTTCGCTGGTCCTCGCTGTCGGGTAGAAGGCCAAACAGGTACGGATTCATGACCTGTTGTCCGTATGTGCGATTCGATACGGGTATGTTGGTCGATAGGGCTGGCCCGTCATAGTCATGATCGTAGGTAAAGCTGATAAGACCGTTCTCATCTTGCGTGAGCGTTCCCGCAGGTACGCCGCAAATAATGGTCCGAAGTGATGTTCTGGCCATTGGCTATTTCCCTTCGGGCTTGGTTTGGTTAGATGCGTTTGCGGCAATCGAGACTCCGAGATTGGACATGACGAAATCGGCGAAGATCTCGTCGTAAAGTGCGGATGTAAAGGGGGCATCTGCAAGAGCCGGAATGGCGGTACTACGACTGTTGCGATGATGGGGACGTTGAGTGTGGTGGCGCCTGGGGATGCTGCGAGGCAGCGGATTGGCATGCGGAGCGTCGACTGGTCGCTCATTTTTTGCTTCGCCGATATCCTCTTGAGCGGCGAGTGCCAGTCCAAGAGCATTGAAAATCGTCAGCAGCTTGTCGAGTCGAATGCCAGTGGCGTCGCCCAGCTCGAGCGATGCGAGCAGGCGCTCCGAAACACCGGCTTTTTTGGCGAGGGCGGCACGGGTGAGACCCTGAGCCTCGCGTGCCTGGCGCACATAGATGCCAGCTTGACGCGGTGTGGTGATGGGAAGGGTATCCATGGCGATCTCCTAATGTGCAGACTTTTGCATATCAGTATGACATGCAAAAGTCTGCACGAAAAGGCATTATGCAAAACTCTGCATGAGACCTCTACATTGACGTTGAGCTTATGAGAGGCGTTTTTTATATCGCGAGAATCCCCAGATGCTCAAGCAAGATCTTAAGCCCGATGAGGATGAGCACGACGCCACCCACGATGGTGGCAGGCTTTTCGTAGCGCGCGCCAAAGGTGTGGCCGATCACTACGCCGGCGACGGAGAAGATAAAGGTCGTGATGCCGATGAGCGACACGGCGGGCATGATGTCGACCGAGAGCGCGGCAAATGAGATGCCCACGGCTAGGGCGTCGATTGAGGTGGCGATGGCGAGGATCAGGTACTCGCCCAGGTCAATCTTTTCGGCATCCTTGCCGTCGCCCTCATCCTCGTCCTCGTCCTCGGTAAAGGCCTCCCACAGCATTTTGCCGCCAATGAAGGCGAGCAGGATAAAGGCGATCCAGTGGTCGATGGGGCCGATGATGCCCATAAACTGGCTGCCAAGTGCCCATCCGATCACGGGCATGCCGGCCTGGAAGCCGCCAAAGAACAGGCCGAGCACTACGGCGACCTTAAGGTTGATCTTCTTCATGCCAAGGCCCTTGCAGATGGATACGGCAAAGGCGTCCATCGAAAGGCCAACGGCGAGCAGCACGAGCTCTGCGAGTCCCATAGTCTGGCTCCCTCTCTGCGGGCGGGCCCGCGTGTACCTCTTGGGGGAGCAACAAAAAGACTAACCTTGGCACATGGTTGGTTGGGTAGTCAAAAGAGCCCGTCCCAAATTAGCCATCTTAGCGGTGTTCGCTCATTCTGTAAGCATCGGATTTCGCGAGCGCCGCGGGGACAAACCGTGAGAAACTATTTAGCGTTTATGGAGCGTATACGATGGGAGCGATGCCTTGGATAAGAACGAGCTGCAAAAGCGTATGGAACAGGCCATCCGCCTGACGGCACCTGGTCAGCCGATCCGCACTGCCCTCGACATGATCATCGCCGGTCACCTGGGCGCCCTTATCTGCGTTGGCGACACCGAAAACGTGCTCGCTGCCGGTAACGACGGCTTCCCGCTCAACATTTCGTTCACCTCGAACCGTCTGTTCGAGCTCTCCAAGATGGACGGCGCCATCGTCATCGACGGCGACCTCACCCAGATCCTGCGCGCCAACTTCCATCTCAATCCCGATCCCTCGCTTGCCACGAGCGAGACGGGCATGCGTCATCGCACCGCCGCTCGCATGTCGGTGCTCACCGATGCCATTGTGATCTCGGTCTCGGCCCGTCGTGCCGTCGTCAACGTGTACGTTCACGGCAAGAGCTACGAGATCCAGCCCGTCACCACCATCATGAGCTCGGTCAACCAGCTCGTCGCCACGCTCCAGACTACCCGTCAGTCGCTCGATCGCTCCCTGCTGCGCCTGACAGCCCTCGAGCTCGACGACTACGTTACGCTCGCCGACATTACCGGTATTTTCTCGAGCTTCGAGATCATGCAGCAGGCAAAGACCGAGCTTAAGGATTGCATCGTCAAGCTGGGAAACCAGGGCAAGCTCGTGCAGATGCAGCTCGAGCAGCTCGCGGGCTCCAGCATGGATACCGAGTATGACCTGATGATCCGCGACTACGCAAGTGATTCTTCCGAGGCTAATGCCGAGAAGATTCGCGCCAACCTAAGCCGTATGACACCTAAGGACCTGTCCGACCCACAGCATGTGGCGGCGGTTCTGGGTTACGACGACCTGGACGAGGACTCCGTCATGACGCCGCTGGGCCTGCGTACGCTTTCGCGCGTGTCCGTCGTGCGCGACGGCGTGGCCGAGAAGATCGTCGACGAGTACGGCTCGCTGCAGGAGCTCATGGACGACATCAGCGAGGATCCGGAGCGCTTGGGCGACTTTGGCGTCAACAACCCTGCCATTCTTGCGGACTCGCTGTACCGCATGAAGGGCACCAAACAGGGGAACGCATAATGGCGCCCGTATGCGCCGTGGTCGTTGCCGGCGGCAGCGGCCAGCGCTTTGGAAATCCCGGCGGCAAGCAGCTCGTTAACGTGGCGGGCCGTCCACTCATGAGCTGGTCCATCCGCGCGTTCGATCGTAGCGACAAGGTCGGCCACATCGTGGTGGTGTGTCCTGCCGAGCGCCGTGCCGAGATGCGCCGCCTGGCCATCGATCCGTTTGACTATGACACGCCCATCAGCTTCGCCGATGCCGGCGATACCCGTCAGGATTCCACACGTGCCGGCGTGCATGCGGTTCCGGCGGGTTTCGAATATGTCGCCATCCACGACGGCGCCCGTCCGCTCATCACGACCGAGGCCATCGATCATGCGATCGACGTGCTTGTGGGCGACCGCGCCCTCGACGGTGTCGTGTGCGGTCAACCCGCGATCGACACGCTCAAGATTGTCGACGGCGACAATATCGTCGAGACGCCGCCGCGCGAGCTCTACTGGGCCGCGCAGACGCCGCAGATCTTTAACGTCGACGCCATGAAGCGCGCCCACACCGCAGCTATCGCCGAGGGCTTTATCGGGACCGACGATTCTTCGCTGGTCGAGCGCATGGGCGGGCGCGTCCGCTGTGTCCAGAGCCCGCGCGATAACCTTAAGGTGACGGTGCCCGAGGACCTGCGTCCCGTAACCGCGATTCTGCTTGGCCGTATGGCCGAGGGAGAGGACCTTCCCCATGTTCAGTAACCTGCGCATTGGCCACGGCTACGACGTCCACCGTTTGGTGGAGGGGCGTCGATGTATCATCGGCGGGGGTGACATTCCCTACGAGCGCGGCCTGCTGGGTCACTCGGATGCCGATGTGCTCGCGCACGCCTTGGCCGACGCCATTCTGGGCGCCTGCCGCGGGGGAGATATCGGCAAGCTATTCCCCGACACCGATCCCGCCTACGAGGGTGCCGATTCGATGGTGCTGCTCGCTCGCGTGATGGACTATGCGCGCGAGCTGGGCTTTGAGTTTGTCGATGCCGATTGCACCATTGCCTGTCAGCAACCCAAGATCACTCCGCACCGCGATGCCATGCGCGCCAACCTTGCCCATGCCCTGGGCGTCGACGTGGAAAACGTGGGCGTCGCCGCCACTACGACCGAAAAGCTCGGTTGGGAAGGCCAGGGCGAGGGAATCGGCGCCTGGGCCGTCTGCCTGCTACAGAAAACCGTTAAGGAGTAACGAATGCGTATCTACAACAGCGCTACCCATAAAAAGGAAGAGTTCCAGCCCATCGAGTCCGGCAAGGTCCGCATGTACGTGTGCGGCCCCACGGTCTACGACAACATCCACATCGGCAATGCCCGCACGTTCATCAGCTTTGACGTGATTCGTCGCTGGCTCATCGCGAGCGGCTACGAGGTCACGTTCGCCCAGAACCTCACCGATGTCGACGACAAGATCATCAAGCGCGCCAACGAGCAGGGCCGTACGGCTGCCGAGGTCGCGACGGAGTTCTCCGACAAGTTCATCGGCGTCATGCGTGCCGCCAACGTGCTCGATCCCGATGTGCGCCCCCGCGCCACCAAAGAGATCGGCCCCATGATCGCCATGATCAAGACGCTCATCGAGCAGGGCCACGCCTACGCCGCCGATAACGGCGACGTGTACTTTGCCGTGCGCAGCGATTCCAACTATGGTCAGGTCTCGGGCCGCAACATCGACGACCTTATGGTTGGCGCGCGCATCGAGGAGAACGAGGACAAGAACGACCCGCTCGACTTTGCCCTGTGGAAGGCTGCCAAGCCCGGCGAGCCCAGCTGGCCGAGCCCCTGGGGCGAGGGCCGTCCCGGTTGGCACACCGAGTGCGCCGCCATGGTGCATCGCTACCTGGGCACCCCGATCGACATCCACGGCGGCGGCTCCGACCTTGCCTTCCCGCATCACGAGAACGAGTGCGCCCAGGCCACCTGCGCCTGGCACCAGGGCTTCTCCAACACCTGGATGCACACGGGCATGCTGCTGGTAGACGGCGAGAAAATGTCCAAGTCGCTCGGCAACTTCTTTACGCTGGCCGAGGTCCTCGAGCAGCATTCCGCTGCCGCCCTGCGCCTGCTGATGCTGCAGACGAGCTATCGCTCGCCGCTCGACTTTTCTTGGGAGCGCTTGGAGGGTGCCGAGAACTCGCTCACGCGTATCGCCGGTACGGTCGAGAACCTGCGCTGGGCCGCGAACCATGCGACGGCCGATGCCGATGAGGCAGCATCCGAGGCGTTTGCCGCCAAGGCCGCCGAGACCCGTGCCACCTTTAAGGAGTGCATGGACGACGACTTTAACACCGCCGGTGCCATGGGTGCCGTCTTTGGCTTTGTGACCGAGTGCAACCAGTACCTGGAGCAGGCGGGCGACGCTGCCGACAAGGCCGCCGCGCTTGCCGCCGCCGATACGCTGGTCGAGCTGCTCGATACGTTTGGCGTTGAGCTCCCCGAGCCCAAGGTCGAGCTGCCGCTGGGTCTGCTGGGTGTTGCCGCCGGCCTGGTCGCCTACACGGGCGACGACGTGGACGAGGCCGCTGCCAAGATTCTCGAGGCCCGCGCCGAGGCCCGCGCTGCCAAGAACTGGGATCTGGCCGACGCCATCCGCGACCAGCTCAAGGACCTGGGCCTCACCATTGAGGATACTGCCGCGGGCACTCGTATTAAATCTCTCTAATCCCCGCGGGTTTCCCAAGCACCCGACCTTGCCGTTCAAACCGTCGCTCGCGTACTCAAGTACGCGTCGCTCCTCTTTCACGGCAATCTCGGGCACTTGGAAAACCCGTACCGACCGCTTGAGCTATTCGTCTTAAGCGGTCGCTTCTTTTGTCCTGTTTGAAAATTTTTTAAAGGAGGCCGTTTTATGGCCGACAATCGCAAGCGTGCGCCTCGTGGCGGCAAGCAGACTGCTTCTGGCTCGCGTCCGATTCGCCGCAACGACCGCGCTGCCACTCCCAAGGGCCAGCGCGATCGCGCCCAGGCCGCACGTCCGCAACGCGATCGTAACCGCGACGCTGTCCAGGTTCCCAAGGGCGAGTTTATCGAAGGTCGTCGTGCTGCCGCCGAGGCACTGCGCACCGGTTTTCCCATCAAGTGCGCGCTCATCGCCGAGGGCGGGGAGCGCGATGCCGCTCTGTCGCGCCTGGTCGATGACCTCAACGCCACGGGCGTCCGCATTAAGTATGTGCCGCGCGCGCAGCTCGATGCGCTGTCGAGCCATGGCGCTCACCAGGGCATTGCGCTCGAGGTGGGCAACTTCCCTTACGCCGATGTCGCCGACATCCTCGACCGCGCAGGCGAGGGCTCGGCGCTTGTCGTGGTGCTCGACCATGTGACCGACGACGGTAACTTTGGCGCCATCGTGCGCTCTGCCGAGGTTGTGGGCGCAGCGGGCGTCATCATCGCCAACAAGCGTGCCGCCGGCGTGACCGTGGGCAGCTACAAGACCTCCGCCGGCGCCGTCATGCATCTGCCTATCGCGCAGGTGCCCAATATCGCCCGTGCGCTCGATGTCCTCAAGGCCGCCGGCTTTTGGGTGGGTGGCGCTTCCGAGCATGCCGAGGGCAGCTGCTGGGATGCTCCCTTTGAGGGCCGCGTGGCGCTCGTCATGGGCTCCGAGGGCGACGGCATCTCGCGTCTGGTGCTCGAGAAATGTGACTTTTTGACCAAGCTTCCCCAGCGCGGCATGACCGAGAGTCTCAACGTGGCCCAGGCGACCACCGCGCTGTGCTTTGAGTGGCTGCGCCGCAATGCCGGCGAGCTCATGGGGGAGGAGTAGCGCATGTCCAAGAAGAACCGCGCCAAGTCCAAGGCCAAGCGCTTTGGCGAAGGCTCGGCCAAGCCGATTGTTTCGGCCGCGACTTATGGCGTGGGCGGCAATGCGTTTGCGCAGGCCATCGCCGACCCGGTCTCGACGGTGCACTCCAATAAGCCCGAGCTGCTGGTGGTCGATGGCTACAACGTGATCCACTGCACGCCGCGCTACGAAAAGCTCGTCTACGACCATTCCGATGATCCGTATTCCAGCGACGTTCACGATATGGCGCGCACGGCACTCATCAACGATGTTGCCGCGTTTGCCCAGGGCCGCTACGAGGCCGTAATCGTGTTTGACGGCGCGGGCAATATCTCCAGCGAGCGCCCCAACCTGCCGGCCCGCGGCGTGCGCATCGAGTTTTCGCCGACGGGCGTATCGGCCGACACCGTGGTGCAGAAGCTCTGCATCGAGGCGCGCGAAGAAGGCCGCGCGTGCTCCGTGGTGTCGAGCGACGGCACGATCCAGGCCGTCGTCATGGGCAAGGGTGTTACGCGCATCTCGAGCCGCATGCTGGTGGACGAGATCAAGCAGATAGATAACGATGTTCACGAGGCAGAGGAAGCTCCGCAGATCAAGATGACCCTGGGCAGCCGCCTGAGCCCCGATGCCCTGGCCAAGCTCAAGGCCCTTCGCGGGAGGTAGGGGAGTATCTGTAGAGACCAGCTACTCGGCTGGTCAATTCACTGGCTTGTAGTTATTGGGTTGTGGACTTGTCATCGCCAAAACGAATAGTTTTTTGTTTTGGCGAACAGATAAAACTATTCGTTCTGGCGAATAGTTTTGAGATGTGGTCGGTCGAAGGGCCTGTTGCGCCCCATCCTCAATTCCTTTATTCTTAATTGGCTTCGCGCGAAAGCGCCAAGTGTGCCAGTGTGGCGCAACGGTAGCGCAACTGATTTGTAATCAGTGGGTTGCGGGTTCGATTCCTGTCACTGGCTCCATGAGAGTTTCGGGCTCTGTCTCTATATGGGACAGAGCCCGTTTCTATTTAGGTGGTGCGCCATCGGGTTAGCGCCCATCCCGTTTTTGGTTTGTCTCGTCCTCCAGTTTGTCTAAATCTGTAACACCAAGACCGATATTCGGCATCTAACTGTTACAGATTGAGATGAAACTTAGGGTGTTTTAGGAATATCTTGATCTGTAACATGTAGAAGTGGAATAGGCCTCTTGCTGTTACAGGTCGAGACAAGGGCGGGCGCGGATCTGGGTGTCCTGCTCGAGCGTGGATTTCTGGATACGCGAGCGAAGAAAATCTCCCGACCGGAGAACGAGCGTGGATAATTAACTTGGATAGGGAGCTAAGGTAAACACCGATTGTCTATCGACGGCTTTAGAAACAACGACCCCGATTTCATTGTGGAATCGGGGTCGTTTGTGCCTCAGGAATCCGAATGGATTAATCGAGCTCCTAAGGAACTTCTTGGGTTCTTGCTAATGGTCTGCCGAGGATGTCCCCAATGCAAACAGCGGGCATCTACTCAATATAGCTGGGGTTCTTCTTGATGATCACGCGTGCAGCGATGAAGGAGACGACGATGGCGATGATGGCGACAACGCATGCCAGCACGAAGTTACCCATGGACCCATCGGGAGCGATAAAGATGAGTGCCGAAAGAAGGCCGGGGCATGCTCCCGCAACATACTCTTTCAGAACAAAGATGCCTGCAGGGAGTCCAGCGCAGAGCGCGCCGATTGCCGTGCCGACAAGCAGGCGGGGACGCTCGATGAGGCAACCGTAGAACGCGGGCTCGGTTACGCCACAGAGTGCGGTGACGGCAACCGTGGTGACCATACCCCTCTTCTCTTTGTTTCCCTTCATGGCAGTTGCCAGGGCGAGGCTCGTGCCGCCAATGCAGAGGTTCGAGATGAATCCAAAGATAATGGGTGCCCAACCGAGCTGCGCCAGGCTCGTAACTTCGATTGCGATGTAAGCCTTATCGAGACCGAGCATGACGAAATAGGGGTTAAGGGCTGCCAGGATCGGAGTAGCGATAAATGCCACGTTGTCCATAAGCCACGTGACGGCATCGCTCAGCGCGTAGCCCATCATGCTGCCGGCGGGGCCAAGGATAATAAGCTCGACGGGCACGACGATGATCATGGTGAGCAGCGGCTTCAAGAACAGTTTGGTAACGTCGGGAATGATCTTCTGAAGGCCGCGGTCGACAAAGTACATGAATACAACGCCCAGTACGATGGGCACTGCCGTACTCGAATAGTCGTTCGTCGGGATGGGAATACCAAGAAAGTCGAGACCCTCGGCACCGCTAATGGACGAGCTGATCATGATCGCGCCCAGCAATGCGCCCATGATGGGCTGCATCTTCATGACGGCCGCGAGCTGATAACCAAGATAAACGGGTAAGAAGCTAAACGAAGCGCTAAAGATCGCCAACAGGACCTGGGCGGTTCCGCTATCGGTGCTCAATCCGCAATAATTGACCAGGAGATTCTTGATCGAAAGAATGAGTCCGCCAACGATGAGCGCCGGGACGATGGGCATGAATACCTGTGCAGAGACGTTCCCGAATTTCTCAATCAAGCCCATGGCGGTGTTACCGCTTTTAATGCCTTCTGCAAGGTCTTTGGCGGTTTGGGCATCGTCGGCAACCGTGCCACCGCCGACTTCGATTCCCGCGAAGTCGAGGAAGTCGTTGTAAGCCTCGGTGACGTTGGGGCCGATGATCACCTGAAGCTGGCCACCGCTGACTACTGCCCCGAGCGCCTGATCGGCCGATTTGGCGAGCTGGAGATCGATGATCGAGGTGTCTCGTGCGTCGATGCGAAGGCGCGTCGCACAATGAGTTACCGATGTAATGTTCTCTTTGCCGCCAACAGCCTTTAGGACTGTTTCGGACATTGCCTGATATTTCATCTCTTTCTCCTAACCTTCCTGCTCCTGATACTTCGAGATAAGGTCTCGGTACCAATACCAGCTCTTTTTGGGGGTGCGCTCCAGATTGTTCTCGAAGTCGATATGGACAAGTCCGTATCGTTTTTCGTAGCCGTTGATCCAGCTATACAGATCCATCGTCGACCAGAGGTAGTAGCCCTCAACGCGCGCGCCGTCGCGCTTAGCCCTCATCATGTGCTCGATGAACTGGCCCAGAAGCTCGATGCGGTCATCATCGTGGATCATTCCGTCTGCGTCTGGTTGCTCATAGGCGCCATGTCCGTTTTCCGTAATAAAGATGCGGGGCGCGTCATAGCGCTCGTGGACATCCATGATGGTTGAATACATGCAACCTGGGAGTATTTCGCGGCCCCATTTATTGCGGGGAACATTGCTGTCGCGGGCGCTTTCAAACAAGGGCGCAATGCATTTTCCTTCGACCTTTTTGCTCGAACCGCCCTTATTGTTCGCCGAAACGGCAAGCTCTCCACCGTGCCAGTCGGTTACATACTCTCGGCAATACACGTTGAGTCCAATAAAATCGACTTTACCGTCTCTGAATTCTTCTACGTCATTTGGGGATCGATAGAGCGAGACGCCAAGTTTTTCAAGGATTTCGTCCATTTCTGGCGGCAGTTGACCCTGAAGCGCTGGTGCCAGAATCATGCGATTGGCGAAAAAGTCTGCGTATCGAAATACGTCATCAGGGTGCTCGGTTGCCGGGTCGAGTTCGACAACGCCGCCATCGTGGACGGCGCCGATGATGCCGTCGTAGCCCATTTGACGATATGTTCGGACTGCGAGTGCGCTCGCGCGCATCAGGTTGTACTGAAACTGCATGTACGACTGAACGTCGAGCGATCGATTGGGGGGATAGTTGCCCAACATGTTTACGCAGTAGCTGTAGAAATGCGGCTCGTTAACGGTAGCCCAGATTTTGACGCGGTCTCCAAAGCGCTCAAAGCAAATCTTGGCGTATTTGCAGAACCACTCTGCCATGTCGTTGTTCAGCCATCCGCCTTTGCAAGCAAGCGTGAATGGTAAATCGTAATGGAACAGCGTAACGTTGGGCTCTATGCCATTTTCGAGGCAACAATCAATGACCCGATTATAAAAATCGATACCCTCTTCATTCACTTCGCCGATACCCGTGGGGATGATTCGACTCCATGAAAGAGAGAAGCGATAAGTGTTTTGTCCGCCTTCTTTCATCATGCGGATATCTTCTTCATAGCGATGGTAGAAGTCGCAAGATACATCACCGTCAACATGGTTGATGTTCTTATTGCTTGTGTGGCTAAAGAAATCCCACTCGCCAAGGCCTTTGCCGTCTTCGTTCCAGGCACCCTCGCACTGATAAGACGCCGTGGCGGAACCCCAGAGAAACGGCATGTTGTTCACGTTGTCCATGAATCCCCTTTCCATCATTCAACACGGTGGATACGTGTGGCGGAATTACGATTAAGATGACGTCAACTGATTTGAATCATAGGAGAACGACCAAAGCTGTTTGATTCAATAAATGAACCATGATTTCGAGGAGAGCGGAAAGAGGGATCACGTGAATATCAATGACTTCGATGTGCTCAATCGCATTAGCTCAATCATCAACAGCGAGTTTGGGTCAAACGATGCCGCCATCGCTCGATATCTCATCGCTCACATTAGGCGTTCGAGCGAAATCAATGTTGCCGCAATAACCCGCGATGCATTCGTGACCCGTTCCGCTGTTCGTCGTTTCTGCAATCGATTGGGCTACCAGTCTCTTAGCGATTTGAAAGAATCATTTACTCAATCAGTCTTTCCAAGCGACTTAAGCCATCGAGAGGAGGAATTTGGCTACGAGGAGTACAGGGCAGAGCTCGACGTTCGCATGATCGAGATGTTCGCTGAGGTTGAAAGCGGCGTGTCCGATATCGCTATTAAGCACCTTGCCGACGAAATTGATGGCCATAAAAACGTTGAAATCTGGTGCACCAATAATGTGAGCGCCAATCTCGTACGATTTCAGCAGGAAATGTTTTATGCGGGCAAGATAGTTCGCATAGTTGCTGGGGCCAACGTCGCGGAATTGAAAAACATGGGAGACGTTTCGCAGTCATTGATAATTCTCGTATCGGTCTCCGGGCTATTTGCGTCACAGGCACGTGAGTATCTTGATTGCCGTTCGGGCAGGAAGATTCTAATTACTGCGTTTAGCAACGATGACAAATCGAGGTCTTTTGACCGTGTATATCGTCTTGGTAATGCGGGAAACGGAATTGACCGACTCGGCGTTTATTCGAAATATGCCATGACTTATTTCTTCGACTTGCTATCGTCGTGTTACTTGAGTCGCTATCCCTGCACCAAGGGGGAGCCGCTCTATGGGTCTACTTTGGCCTGGCCCGAGTAGTTCGGCTCTATAGTTCTCCCGCCTAGAGAATGAGCGTGGATAATCTGCCAATTTGGCCTCAGAAACACGCCAAAAGTGGGAGATTATCCACGCTCGATGTCAAACGGGAGAAAATCCACGCTCGATTGTGCCGGTGAAGGCCGATCACGACCTATGTAATAAGCGCAAGGGATCCGTTATCGAGGGTCGAGACTGCAGGCATACTCCATCACGCCAAAGTGTGCCCTTGGGAAATGACACCGGCATTGCCAAATTCATCACTCCACATAATCAAACTCAGCAAAACCGCAGGTCACGGCTATATAGATACGCCCGGAACCGTGTATCTAGAGGTTTTCGTTGACAGCCCCTAAGGTTGCATCGTATTATCTTTTTCGTTCGCGGGGGCGGCGGTCCAAAAGACCAAAGAACCTGCGGATACTTGAACGATTGGGAGTTTGCCCGAGTGGTTAATGGGGACGGGCTGTAAACCCGTTGGCTCTGCCTACATAGGTTCGAATCCTATAGCTCCCACCCGTCAAGTGCCTGTATAGCTCAGTCGGTAGAGCACTTCGTTGGTAACGAAGAGGTCACCAGTTCAAGTCTGGTTGCAGGCTCCATCCGGCGGTGTAGCTCAGTTGGTTAGAGCACACGGTTCATACCCGTGGCGTCACTGGTTCGAATCCAGTCACCGCTACCATAGGTAACACGGTGGCTTCTCAATAGTATGTTGAGAGGCCACTATGGTATAAAGGCAAAGTCCCGTCCGGGGACGACCTGTTAAGAGGAGGGCTTTATGGCCAAAGAGAAGTTTGAGCGCACTAAGCCGCATGTTAACATCGGCACCATTGGTCACGTCGACCACGGCAAGACCACGCTGACCGCTGCCATCACCAAGGTTCTCTCCGAGACCGAGGGCTGCAAGGCTGACTTCACTGCGTTCGAGAACATCGACAAGGCTCCCGAGGAGCGCGAGCGCGGCATTACGATCTCCGTCTCCCACGTCGAGTACGAGACCGCTTCCCGTCACTACGCTCACGTTGACTGCCCGGGCCACGCTGACTACGTCAAGAACATGATCTCCGGTGCTGCTCAGATGGACGGCGCTATCCTGGTCATCGCCGCTACCGACGGCCCCATGGCTCAGACCCGCGAGCACATCCTGCTCGCCCGTCAGGTCGGCGTTCCCTACATCGTCGTCTTCCTGAACAAGTGCGACATGGTTGACGATGACGAGCTCATCGACCTCGTCGAGATGGAGACCCGTGAGCTCCTCTCCGAGTACGATTTCCCCGGCGACGACATCCCCGTCATCCGTGGTTCCGCTCTGGGCGCTCTCGAGGGCGACGCCAAGTGGATGGACGCCATTCGCGAGCTCATGAACGCTGTCGACGAGTACATCCCGACGCCTGCTCGTAACAACGACCTCCCGTTCCTGATGGCCGTTGAGGACGTTATGACCATCTCCGGCCGTGGTACCGTTGCTACCGGCCGTGTCGAGCGCGGTGAGCTCAAGCTCAACGAGCCCGTCGAGATCGTCGGCATCAAGGATACCCAGAACACCGTTGTTACCGGTATCGAGATGTTCCGTAAGTCCATGGACTTCTGCGAGGCTGGCGACAACGTCGGTCTGCTGCTCCGTGGCATCAAGCGTGAGGACATCGAGCGCGGCCAGGTTCTCTGCAAGCCCGGTTCGGTTACCCCGCACACCAAGTTCACCGGCGAGATCTACGTTCTGACCAAGGAGGAGGGCGGCCGTCACACCCCGTTCTTCGATGGTTATCGTCCTCAGTTCTACTTCCGTACCACCGACGTTACCGGTACGGTCAAGCTCCCCGAGGGCACCGAGATGGCTATGCCTGGTGACCACATCACCATCGAGGGCGACCTCATCCACCCGATCGCCATGGAGGAGGGCCTGCGCTTCGCTATCCGCGAGGGTGGCCACACCGTCGGTTCGGGCATCGTCTCCACGATCATTGAGTAAACTAGCTCTTTGATATAGCTGACTTAGAGAACCCGGCACTTATTTGGGTGCCGGGTTCTTTTCTGCAATGGATATTGAGCCGTTGCTGGTGTCGAGAGGATCGATAATGGTTCTGGGTACACCGTCGATTAGATCTCGCTGGCCCCATTGATGTGTTCCAAATATGAATGGATCCACCGAGAACCAATTGATTCGAGGTTTTCATTGACAGCACTTACATAGAGCTGATAAAGTACCATCTCGTGCCCGTACGGGGCGGATATGAAAGGTTCAGGATACATGCGTACTCTAGTTACTCTTGCGTGCACTGAGTGCAAGCGCCGCAACTATACGACCACCAAGAACAAGGCGAACATGCCTGATCGTATGGAGATCAAGAAGTATTGCCCCTGGTGCCGTCACCACACGCTGCACAAAGAGACTCGCTAGTCTCTAGTCACATACGCCAGTAGTTCAATTGGTAGAGCATCGGTCTCCAAAACCGAGTGTTGAGGGTTCGAGTCCTTCCTGGCGTGCCAGTCATTATTCCGTAAGCTCCCAATTGGGGGCTTACGGTTTACTCATGTATAAGCGCATTGCGCGGAGGTAACCCAAATGGCCAACAAGAAGAACAAGAAGAAGGCTCAGCAGCCGGCACCTGCCAACAACGCTGCCGCCAACTCCAAGGTTGAGGCCAAGAAGGCCGTTGCCAAGAAGAACGAGAAGGCTGCCAAGTCCAAGAAGAACGAGAAGCCTGGTTTCTTCGCCCGCAGCAAGAAGTATTTCGCTTCGGTGAAGTCCGAGATGAAGCGCGTCACGTGGCCCGATAAGAAGGAACTCGTGAACTACTCGGTCGTCGTTTGCGCTTCTCTGATCGTCGTCGGCGTCGTCATCGCTCTGCTCGATGCTGGCTTTGGCGAGGCTCTTGCTCTGTTCTCTGGATTGAGGGGCTAAACCATGTCTAAGCGTTGGTACGTCGTTCACACTTACTCTGGATACGAGAACCGCGTTAAGTCCGATCTCGAGCATCGTATCGAGACCATGGGCATGCAGGACCGTATCTTTGATATCGAGATTCCTATGGAGCGCGTCACCGAAATTAAAGAGGGTGGCAAGCGCGAGACCAAGGATTCCAAGATCTTCCCGGGCTACGTCCTGGTTCGCATGGAGATGGATGACGATGCATGGACGTGTGTTCGCAACACGCCCGGCGTCACCGGTTTCCTGGGCGGCAACGGCAAGCCCGCTCCGCTTTCCCGCGACGAGTACAATAAGATGACTCGTCGTCCCGGTAAGGGCGATTCGCCCAAGCGCACCTCGGTCGATATTCAGGTCGGCACGTCCGTCCGCGTCACCGATGGCCCGCTTACCGACTTTGATGGCAAGGTCTCCGAGGTTAATACCGAGGCAGGCAAGCTCAAGGTCACGCTGATGATCTTTGGCCGCGAGACGCCGGTCGAGCTCGACTTTAACCAGGTCGCTGTCATCGCTTAAGTTTGCGTCCGTTCGCGCGAGCGTGCTTCTTCTGTGACTGCTCATCTCAGGAGTGCTTCTAACACGTGCGTGCTTACGATATAGCAAGTACTTCACACTCGTGATTCGAAAGGAATGACCATGGCTGAGAAGAAGGTTGCCAACGTCATTAAGCTCCAGATTCCTGCTGGTGCAGCTAACCCCGCTCCTCCCGTCGGCCCCGCCCTGGGCGCTGCTGGCGTGAACATCATGCAGTTCTGCCAGGCCTTTAACGCCGAGACGCAGGACAAGAAGGGCGACATCATCCCCGTTGAGATCTCTGTCTACGAGGATAAGTCCTTCTCCTTCATCACCAAGACCCCGCCGGCGGCTCACCTCATCAAGAAGGAGCTGAACCTCAAGTCTGGTTCCGCTAAGCCCCAGGCCGACAAGGTTGGTCAGCTCTCCCAGGAGCAGCTCACCAAGATCGCCGAGATCAAGATGCCGGACCTCAATGCCAACGACATTGAGGCCGCCAAGAAGATCATCGCCGGTACCGCCCGTTCCATGGGCGTCACCATCGCTGAGTAGCGATTTCTTATGGTAACGACGGGTGCTCCGACCGGGGCGCCCGTTAAATGTGTGCAATAGGGCACACGATACGATGTGGGAGGGCTCACGCCCGTTTAACCACAGGAGGTAATGCACATGGCTAAGCATGGTAAGAGCTATAACGCCGCTGCCGAGAAGATCGACCGCGCCACGCTCTACACCCCCCTTCAGGCTGCCAAGCTCATCAAGGAGCTCGACACCGCCAAGTTCGACGAGACCGTCGAGGCCCACTTCCGTCTGGGCATCGATACTCGTAAGGCTGACCAGAACATCCGTGGCTCCATCTCCCTGCCCCACGGCACCGGCAAGACCGTTCGTGTTGCCGTCTTCGCCGAGGGCGAGAAGGCCCGCGAGGCCGAGGCCGCCGGCGCCGACATCATCGGTTCCGACGAGCTCGTCGCCCAGATCCAGAAGGGCGAGATCAACTTCGACGCCGCTATCGCTACGCCGAACATGATGGCCAAGGTTGGCCGCATCGGTAAGATCCTTGGTCCCCGTGGCCTCATGCCGAACCCCAAGCTCGGCACCGTGACCATGGACGTCGCCAAGATGGTTTCCGAGCTCAAAGCTGGCCGCGTTGAGTACCGCGCCGACCGTTACGGCATCTGCCACGTGCCCTTGGGCAAGAAGTCCTTCTCTGAGCAGCAGCTCGTCGAGAACTACGCTGCCCTGTACACCGAGATCCTGCGCGTCAAGCCCTCTTCTGCTAAGGGCAAGTACGTCAAGTCCATCTCCGTGTCTTCCACCATGGGCCCTGGCGTCAAGGTCGATCCCGCTATCCAGCGCGACTTCCTGGCTGAGTAACTAACAGTTACTGCCTGAGCAAAGCAAGCATTGCTAAAGAGACCCGGTTCTGCCTCGTGCAGGACCGGGTCTCTTGCTATTGAGTCAACGAAACCACCACGAAGGGGACAGGCACCCTTGTGGTGGTTTTACTTGTGTTGTACTTTAGCGCGATGTAGTACTACCCGAGGCCGAAGGGAGCCCAACATGTTTAAGAACACGCAACAGCTCCTAGGCCTAGCGCTACTAGATTGGATAGCGCGCTAGGGTTGTAATCTCGCTATAACGATTTGTTGTACCCGGGTGCGCTATCGTCTGCCGCTTTCAGGCGTGATGAGCGACACGGGTATTTTTCTATCTCTAGGCCTTCTCTCTCTCCTGAAAGCCATCTGTCATAAAACGGTCAATCAGGAGGAACATATAAGCCGCAAAATCACAATCTTTGACGCCACCCTGTGCGACGGTGAGCAGTCGCCGGGCGCCAGCATGAATACCGAGGAAAAGCTCTTCATCGCCCGCCAGCTGGTGCGCATGAACGTGGACGTTATCGAGGCGGGCTTTCCCGTCTCGAGTCCTGGTGACTTTCGCTCCGTACAGGAGATTGGCAAGATTGCGGGCGACCGATGCACGGTATGCGGCCTGACGCGCGCTGTCGACAGGGATATCGAAGTGGCTGCAGAGGCGCTCAAAACGGCCCAGAGGCCCCGTATCCATACAGGGCTGGGTGTGAGCACCAGTCACCTGCGCGACAAGCTCCATATGACTGAGGAAAGGGCAATTGAGTGAGCGATCCATGCCGTCAAACATGCTCGCAAGTTCGTTGACGATGTTGAGTTTTATGCCGAGGATGCCGGCCGCTCCGATCAGGAGTTTCTGGTGCGCATTATCGAGGCGGCCGTAAAGGCCGGTGCCACGGTCGTGAACATCCCCGATACGATGGGCTACAACATGCCGTGGGACTTTGGCGCCCGCATCCGTGACCTGCGCGGGCGCTGCGGGTGCGGCCGGTCAGCGTGCGGTCGACGTGATGGAGTATCGCGAGTACGAGATTGAGCGCATTGCGCGCCAGGCATTTGAGGCGGCGCGCAAACGTCGCGGCAAGGTGACGAGCGTTGATAAGCGCAACGTGCTGGAGACGAGCCGCATGTGGCGCGAGATCGTGCATCGCGTGCAAGACGAGGAGTACTCCGACGTGGAGCTTGAGGACCTGCTCGTCGACAACGCCGCCATGCAGCTCATCAGTCGACCGGCAGACTTTGACGTCGTGGTGACGGAGAACATGTTCGGCGACATCCTGTCCGATGAGGCGGCTCAGATTACCGGATCGCTCGGTATGCTTGCCTCTGCCTCGCTGGATGATGGCGTATCGCTGTTTGGGCCGAGCGCTGGCAGCGCTCCTGACATCGCGGGGCTCGGCGTGGCCAATCCGCTGGCTCAAATCTTGTCGGTGGCGATGCTGCTGACCTACGCGCTCGACATGGGCGAGCAAGCCGCGTGGATCGAGAGCGCCGTGGCGCGCGTGCTCGACGAGGGCTGGCGCACCCGTGACATCGCCGATGTCAACACCCCGGCAGATAAGATCCTCGGCACCACGACGATGGGCGACAAGGTCGTCGCCGCGCTGTAGGCGATGCCGATTCAAGCTGTCAAATATCTCAATCTGTAACATCTAAGGGGCAAAATCGTTCCTACCTGTTACAGATTGAGATTTTCGGCTGAGCATCCGTGGTCTGTCTCGATCTGTAACAGCTAACCGATTATTTGGGCCCTACCTGTTACAGATTGAGACAAACCGTTGGGACAGGTCGGACGAGTCAGTAAAACCACCACAAAGGTGCCGGTCCCCTTCGTGGTGGTTTTTAGCGCAACGAGGTGTTCCCAGCCGACCATACGGGCGGCCTTGCGCTCACGCTGCTCGATGACAGCGCATCTTTAGACGCGAAGTGCGGAACCGGGTGCATATACGAGCCGCGTAGCGTTACGAATTCATGGGAATGACCGTATCGCCAATTTGTACGCTTGCAATCTTGTCTGTGTCACAAACTTGCGAGAACGGCCAGGTCTTGTGGACATCAGTGGTGCCGTTATCCAGTTTATTTGCGAAATAGCCGCTGTGGCTGGTTGCGTCCTCAACATGACCGTCTTTGAACGTCACGATGAGGGGTATGTTGCCAACGGCATCCATAGACTCCTCCATGTTTTGAGACATCTTGCCGCTGTTGTTGTCGTGTTCGATGGAACGATCTATGTTGTAGCGGACTGAAACGCCAACGCAGGATACGGTGGCCTCTTGAATCGTCGCCTTGGTGCCGTTAAAGTTGACCGATTTGGGCGCGGGAATCGTAACGGATGTATCTTCGTAATTCAGCTGGAACTTAAGATCCCATGGGCCCGTAAGTATTTTCTTATACTCGGGAAGCTCTTTGCCAGCACGTGGCACAACGAGAGAGTTGATATGCGTGCGGACGGTCCTGCCCATAAGGCCGGGTGATTCAACGCTGAACTGTGCAAAGTATTGAATGCTGGAGTCATTGGGGTTCTTGTCAATGAGCCATGATTGGCCTTGGCCGCCATGCTCGCCATCAACGTATACGTTTCCATCGACACTTCCGGCGATAGTTCCGTTCTCGCCCGGCTCGGAAAGCTTTTTCAGGGCAGCAGGATCGTCGAACGTAAGCGTATAGGCGATGGTAACCATATCCTTGTCGCCCATGATGGCGTCGGCGGTCACGGTGACTCCGTTGTTGGAGCAGCTAGCACCGACGGGCCGGCCAATACGGTCGATGATCTCGGTTTGAGAAGCAGGTCCGTCAAAGATGTCGGAAAGCATGTCAGAAGGAAGCGGCAGGACGCCTGTTGCCATAGCCGTGCCAGCGTCTCCAATGACGATAGCGAGGACTGCCGTTACAGCGGCAATGCGAGCGACTGGTCTTACGGGATGGCGGGCGATGCGCGGCTTGCGTCGCGTGCCATTAAAGTTGCTTTGAGCGGTCGCCGCATCGCTTGAGGCGACGGACTGAGCAATCGAGTTTGCCATGTGCTGCTTCGCATTATCGGTAAACGAAATGTGCTCCAGGGCGTGGCGATAGTCATTCGAATTCGTAGTCATTGTGGTCTCCTTTCAAGGAAAGCCGAAGTGACGCACGTCCGCGGCTAAGGTGCTGGGCGGTTGCAGCTGGCGTCGCGTGAACGGCGTCTGCGATTTCCCTGATGCTCATGCCTGCGTAGTAGTGCAAAAAGATGGCGATGCGCTGTGCTTGAGGCAGGGCCGTGACAGCGGAAAGAATGGCGCAGTCGCGTTGCGCGAATTCTTGCTCGGTATGTGTTACGGGTGCGCAGAAATCGGGGAGCGAATCGAGGTCGACAACCGGGTGATTCGCGTGCGTACGGCCGATATCGCGACATGCGTTCAGTGCGACTCGGATCACCCAAGCACGTTCGTGTTCGAGCGAGTCGAACGGTTGAGTGCGTTGGAGAATCTTGATCAGCGTGTCCTGGCAGATGTCTTGAGCGTCGTCAGCGGATCCAAGGGCCGAATAGCACAATCGAAGGATGAGGTCGGAATACGTGTCGACCAAGCGCTTTGCTTCCCGCTCGATCTGATCGGCATCGCATCGGAGCGTGCTATTGCGGTTACGGCGTGCAGGCATAGTGTCACCTCCAATTGGTCGTGGTGGATATAGGGAAGGCGTCTCGCGAGGTCCCTCTACATACAACACGGTCGAGACTGCATAAGTTGACAAAAAAAGACGGCACGTGAGCGCCGTCCTTACAAAACAATGAGTGTTCTCGTTAATTACACAAGCACCGTGATGGACAGGTCGGACGAGTCAGCAAAACCACCATAAAGGTGCCTATCCCCTTCGTGGTGGTTGTTGGCAGTTACCAGGGGGTTCTGGCGGTTGAAGACTCGATTGCTTCGTGGCGTTTGAGCTCGCGGCGCATGGTTTGCGAGTTGAGCCAAGCGGCCTTCCAACCGCGCGTGGGGTAGCGCGCCTCGTCAATTTCGATCTTGGTATAGCCGCAGGCGTTGACAATCTTCGTTCCGCATGGGTGTTGGCGCTCGCGTTGAAAGTTGGGGCCGTAGCTTTGGTGCACATGCCCGTGAATCATATAGTCGGGACCCCAAGACTCAAGAGCCGCATTAAAGCACTCGAATCCTCGATGCGGCAGGTCGTCCAGGTCGCCCATGCCTGCGACGGGTGCATGGGTAAGTAGAATATCGCATCCGTCTACCAGTGCGATTTTTCGCGATAGCTTGCGCATGCGTTTTGCCATCTCGCGCTCGGTATACATGTTCGCGCCGTCGCGGTAGCGCATGGAACCGCCCAGACCCGCAATGCGAATACCTCGGTACACATATACGCTGTCCTCAACACAAATGCACCCGCCCGGTGCATGGCGCGCGTAGCGGTCGTCGTGGTTGCCACGAACGTACACAAGCGGTTTGTTGATGACAGTGACCAAAAACTCAAGATAGTCCGGATCCAGGTCGCCTGCGGATAGAATCAGGTCAACGTCCTCAAAGCGCTCCTTGCGAAAACATTCCCACAGGCAGCGCTCCTCTACATCGGCAATGGCTAGGATATTCATAGGGCACGGACCTCCGGCTCGTTATCGAGCTGCGGAATCGAGCCTATAACGTTGTCAGCCAGCCAGTTCATCTCGACAATCTGCGTACTCGGCAGGGGAGGGAAGCCCTCAATCTGAACCACGCCGTCCTGGCTGTGGAGCTCGCCGCCAAATGGGTTGATGGAGCCCTCGACAATGCCGTTGCGAAGCAGCTGCACAAGTTTACGCGTCTGATAGGGTAGGCCCGGAGCGTAGCGAATATCGATGACGCCGGAGCTCATACCGTACCAGTAGTTGACGGCGCGCACCTGCTGGTCATCGGCGGTCTCGTCCCATGTGCCGTGCAGTAGGCTGCGTACGATGAGTTCGTAGTAACGGCCCCAGTTCCATACCGGCATAGCAATACCGGTAACTTCCTTGCCGTTTACCAGACGGTGAAGCCCGTAGGCGGTGGGGTCCTCGAGAGACTTGGACATATCGGCGCCGGTCATGACGCTCACGCCCTCGCGACACATGGCTTCGGCAAGACCGCCGGCGGGAACATCTCCCCAAGTGAGGATAATCTGCGCACGAGGGTCGAGCAGCGAGGCACCGATAGCGAAGGCGTTGATTTCGCTCAGCGCGCCCGAGGCGAAGACCGACGCATGGTAGCCAATACGGTGGTTGTCGGCCATGCTGGCGGCAAGGGCGCCCAGTAGGAACTTGGCCTCGTACATCTTTCCAAAGTACGAGCGGACGCTTTGGTGGGGAAGGCCGATTGAGCAGTTAAGGAACCGCACCTGGGGATACTCGACTGACGCCCTGAGCGTGTATTCCATGAGCCGGTGTGAGGTCGAGAAGATGACGTTCGCCCCGTGCTTTACGGCTGTCTCGACGGCGGCGTAGAACACGTCCGAATCGTGGCAGTCCTCGAACGCCTCGGTGCGCACGATGCCGCCAAAGTGCTCATCAAGATACCGGCGGCCCTGGTCGTGTAGGCTGTCCCAGCTCGACGTGGCACAGGGAAACTCGTGGATAAAGGCGATTCGCATGGGATTGGCAGTGGAGTAGACGGTCTTGCTCATAAAGAAGTTGAGCACGCCCGAGGTAGCTTTTGTCGGTGCGCCCTCTTTCTCGTTGGGCTGCGGCGCTTCGACAAGATCGACTTTGTCCTCGTCGCTTTTGCCGGCAATGACAAGCTCGCGCCAAATCTTGCACAGACGGTTGACGACGATATCCGTCGGCGTATCCAGCAGACGGTCCTGGTTGTAGACGTTGAGGTAGACGAGCATGGCATCGGCAGGCGTAATGTCCAAGTGGTCGCCGCCCGCGCGAAGATAGGCGCGCTTAAAGAGCAGGAAGGTGTGACGTAGGTAGTCGACCTTCTTTTGAGGCCATTTTTCGACAAGATCTTGGCCGAGCATTTTGGCAAGCATCTCGTAGCTGCCCTCGCGCGAAAACTCAATCTCGTACAGGGGGCATACGTACCAAAAGGCGCAAAACTCACCGTACAGGCGGCTCTCGACGGAATCCCACTTACCGGGGTACAGACGCGTCACCTTGGCCGAAACCGTCGGAGCGTCAAGGAATTTGAGGACGCTGACACGCTTGTTGCCCTCTTGGACGTAAAAGCGGTGCATGAACTCGGTGACGATGATGGGGTCGCGGTAGCCCTCGGAGATTTGGATATCGTAGAGGTTGGACCATTTGCGGGCGAATTCGGTATTCCAGGGGAGCAGCGGCATAAAGTTACACGAAAAGGCGGACTGGCGACCTTTGGTAACCGTGCCGACGACCATTTCGAGCGGAATGTCCCGCAGGCCGATGTTCTCGCGCTGCCCGCAGGGAAGCTGGGCGACCAAGCTGTCGAGGTCCGTAAGATATGGATGCTCGCTTTGGCTTATGGCGCGACGGCGTCCCTGTTCGCCGCGCTTGCGCGCTTGACGATAGGCCTCTTCCATGGTGTCTACTCCCTTAGTCGTTTAAACAACGATATGAACCATGGTACCACGATGCGAAACCACCACAAAGGTGCCTGTCCCCTTTGCGGTGGTTTTAGGCGATGATGGGGGCGATGGCGCGGATGCAGGCGTCGGCTGCCGTAAAGGTGGTGCTGTCGTCACTGACGATAAAGATGATCTTACCCTTAATGCCAAAGTCGCCGATCTCGCTAAAGAGCACGTAGGGTTCCTTGTCAAAGCCCGAGATGGGTGAAACGGCGACCTTGGTGGCACAGGCGAGCTCGTCTGCCAGCGCATCGAGCGAGTCCCACTTTGACGTGTCCTTCACCGCGACGGGAACGACAACGCGTCCAAAGGGCATGAGGTGCACGAGTGTGTTCTTGGAGATGTTGGAGTTGGGGACGATGATGGTCTGTCCGCAGGCGTCCTCGATGGTCGTGTGGCGCCAAGTGATGTCCTGGACCACGCCCGACACGCCGCCGACCTCGATATTGTCGCCGGGCTTGATGATGCCCATAAAGGTCACTTGCATGCCGCCGATAAGGTTTGATAGCGTGTCCTGAAAGCCGAGCGAGATGGCGATGCCGCCGACGCCAAGAGCGGCGACGAGCGCGTTTGCGTTAATGCCAAAGCAGTTGTCGAGGATAAAGCTGCCGCCGATCATCCAAATGACGGCACGCGCGATGTTGATGAAGATGCTCGATGCGGGAAGCGGGTTGTCGTCTCGGTTGAGTAGGTGGCGCAGGGTCTTGGATGCCACCTTGGCGGCGATGGCGGTGACTATTACCAAGATGACGGCCCAGATGATGTTGTGGACCCAGCGCTGCTCAAAGAAATGAAGAATCGGTTCAAACAATTCCATGTAGGGAAAACCTCCTAATGATCATTCAACCATGATACCCACCAAAAAGCCCGTCCGATCACATCGGACGGGCCGATAACTTGAGATGGGGTGGCCGCGGTGGCGTAAGCTGGGCCGCCGGCGAGCACGCCGGCAAGGAGTGCGGCGGTCAAGCAAGACGGGGAAGGAGTCTTCTCATGGCAGTTTCCTTAGTTCTTAACCAGTGGTTCCTGCTGACGCTGGATTATCGACATGATATGCGAAAACCGTCGCAAAGGTATCTGTTCCTTTGCGGCGGTTTTGACGTTTGCGCAGATAAAACCTGCCAAAATAAACCTGTCCCTTATTGGCAGGTTTTAGCTCAGCAGCATGCGGTCGTTGGCGAGCTCGCCGCCCGAGACCTCCTCGAACTTCTGCAGCAGGTCGGCTACGGTGAGCGACTTCTTCTCGTCGCCGGCCACGTCGTAGATCACATGGCCCTCGTGCATCATGATCAGACGGTTGCCCAGACGGATGGCGTCATTCATGTTGTGCGTAACCATGAGCGTGGTCAGATGGTTTTCGTCGACAATCTCCTCGGTCAGGTTGAGCACCTTAGAGGCCGTCTTGGGGTCGAGGGCCGCCGTGTGCTCGTCGAGCAGCAGCAGGCGCGGCTTGGTGAGCGTGGCCATCAGCAGGGTGAGTGCCTGGCGCTGGCCGCCCGAGAGCAGGCCGACCTTGGCGTTGAGACGCGTGTCCAGACCGAGGTCCAGGCGCTTGAGCAGTTCAACGTACTCGTCCTTCTCGGCCTTGGTGACGCCCCACGAAAGACCGCGACGCTGGCCGCGGCGCTTGGCGAGGGCCAGGTTTTCGGCAATTTGCATGTCGGCTGCGGTGCCGCGCATGGGGTCCTGGAACACACGGCCCAGGTACTTGGCGCGCTGCGACTCGCTCAGACGAGAGATGTCGGTGCCGTCGAGCTCAATAACACCCGAATCGAGCGGATACACGCCGGCGATCATATTGAGCAGCGTGGACTTGCCGGCGCCATTGCCGCCAATCACGGTTACAAAGTCGCCATCGTTGAGGGTGAGGTCGACGCCGGTGAGCGCGCGCTTCTCGGTGACGGTGCCCTTGTTAAAGGTCTTCTTGACGTGCGAGAGCTTAAGCATCTGCCTCATCTCCCTTCGTGTAGGAGCTGCGGAGCTTATAGCGCTCCCAAACCACGGGCACGCACAGGGCCACGGCGACGATCACGGCGGAGAGCAGCTTCATGTCGTTGGCGTCCATGCCCAGCTGCAGCACGATGGCGCGGATAAGGAAGTACACCACGGAGCCAAAGACGGCGGAGGCAAGACGGACGCTAAACTGCGTGAGGCCGCCGGGCAGCAGGCGACCGAGCACCTCGCCGATGACGATGGCGGCAAGACCGATAACGATGGCGCCGGTGCCCATGCCAATGTCGGCATACTTCTGGCTCTGGCAGATGAGCGCACCCGAAAGGCCAATGAGGGCGTTGGAGAGCACGAGGGCGATCATTTTGGTGGTGTTGGTGTTAACGCCCAGGGCGCGGATCATGTACTCGTTGTTGCCGGTGGCACGCAGCGCCGAGCCGATCTCGGTGCCAAAGAACCAGTACAGGATGGCGACGATGGCCACGGCCAGCACAATGCCTAGGATAATGGCAACAGTGGACTGCGGCAGGCCCGTCATGTTGCTGACGGATGAGAAGATAGTGCCCTTGGCAAGGATGGGCGTGTTGGACTTGCCCATGATGCGCAGGTTGATGGACCACAGACTGATCTGCGTCAGGATTCCGGCGAGGATTGCGGGAATCTCAAAGACGGTGGTCAAGATGCCCGTGACGGCGCCCGCGATGGCGCCGGCGCACATGCCGGCCAGCACGGCGAGCAAGGGGTCGACGTTATTGTTGACGATGAGCACGGCGCAGACACAGCCGCCGAGGGCAAAGCTGCCGTCGCAGGTCATATCGGGGATGTCGAGCAGGCGGAACGTGATAAACACGCCAAGCACCATAATGCCCCAGAGGACGCCCTGCGAAACGGCGCCCTGCAATGCAATGAGCATGCTTCATACCTCCTAGGATAGGGTGGACACGTGATTTTCCATAATAGCGGTACCAATGCATAAAAGAGCGGCGGACAGACGTTTTGTTTTACCTGAAACAAGCAGGGCGAACGCCGGCCTTTAGCGTTCGCCCCAATGACTCAGATATTGAATAACGCAGCCGTGGCGCGCGTGCGGGCCCTAGACGCGTTATTCGTCCAGAGCGGAAAGGTCGATACCCAGAGCCTCGGCCATCTCGTCGTTCTTGACGACGACCAGGTCCTTGCTCGAGAGGTGCTTGATCGGCATATCCTCGGGCTTGGCCTCGCCCTTCAGGATCTTAACGGCCATCTCGCCCGCGGCGTAGCCCAGGTCCTTATAGTTGATGGAGAGGGTGAACAGGCCGCCGGCCATGCACATGCCTTCCTCGCCGGTCACGAAGGGGAGCTTGTTCTCCTTGCAAATCTGGCCGACCTGCGAAGCGCCCGCGGCGATGGTGTTGTCGGTGGGGGAGTAGAGTGCGTCGACCTTGCCCACGGCAGACTCGACGACGGACTGGATCTCGTTGGAGCTCGAGACGGTGAAGTCGGTGTGCTCCAGGCCCAGCTTGTCGAGCTCCTTCTTGGCGGCCTTGATCTGGACGTCGGAGTTGGACTCGGCGGTGCAGAAGAGCAGGCCGACCTTCTTTACGTCGGGCAAGACCTTCTGCATCATCTCGAGCTGCTCGGCGACCGGGGTAAGGTCGGAGGCGCCGGTGACGTTGGTGCCGGGCTTATCGTTGTCCTGAACCAGGCCGGAGGCGGCGTAGTCGGTGATGGCGCAGCCCACGATGGGGATATCGGCCGTGGCGCCGGCAGCTGCCTGTGCGGCGGGCGTGGCGATGGCATAGATCAGGTCGACGTTGTCGCCCACGAACTTGTCGGCGATGGACTTACACGTGGACTGGTCGTTCTGGGCGTTCTTCTGGTCGATCTTGACCTTAAGGCCGCTCTCCTTGATGGCCTTGACAAAGCCGTCGTTGGCGGCATCGAGTGCGGAGTGCTCGGTGAGTTGCAGAACGCCGATGGTGTAGTCGGAACCGGCGGCAGCAGAGCCGGAACCAGAGTTGCCGCCGCATCCGGCGAGCGGGGCGAGCGCGAGCAGACCGGCGGAGACCAGAAGGCTCCTGCGGCTGATGGTGATGTCCTTCATATCATTACCCCCAGTATAAAAATGGCTGGAAACACTGCACTGGGACAAAGTGCAAGTGGAACTATAGTAGCGCTGATGTCCATTTTTACAACAGCCTGGCGGGTTTTTTAATACAGAATCGGATGGGCGGTACGGGTAGTCGAATGGGCGGCGGAGGGTCTTATGCGGCGGAGGAGGCATCGTCCTCGTCCAGGACGGCGAAGAGCTTCTTGCCGTCGAGGAGACGTGTGGTGACGTTTCTCATGCGGCCGATCTCAACGGTACGCAGCGTGTCGTCGGCGCCTCGCGCGTCATAGACCGTTCCCAGCAAATACGAGATGCCGTCTCGTTGCTTGATGGCAAAGGGCCGGAGTGTCATCCGCGCCACTTCGACCTCTCCGCGTGCCGTGACACTCGAAATATCAAAACTCACCGTGGTTCCGTGGTCGATGGCCTGCTCGATGAGCTCGTAGGCATCGATGCGCTTGACGGGCGTGCGTATGGCCTTGGTGGATTTGTCGCCTGCGCTTGGAGCAGGCTCGGGTGCATCGAGGTAGCCGCGAACGTCGGCACTCGCCATGGCGACCAGGTGCTGCGCCATGCTTTTTCGAATGGCGATGGGCGTAGAGCGGTTGCGCATGACCATGCCGTGGAGCCGGATGATCTCTTCGTCGGTGAGCGGACGGGTCAAGAGCCGATACCCCACGCCGCGCTTGTATTCAATTTCGTATCCGGCATGGCGAAGTGCGGAGATGGCGGTGTAGATGCTGCGCCGCGCCGCCGAGATGGGCATGCGGGCGGGGTCGTCGGGATGGGCGAGACGCCGGATCAACTCATCGGAAAGCATGGCCTTGTCCTCGCCGGTGTTTTCGCTTAATAATTGCAGGATGCGAACGGCGCGATAGGCTGCCATCGAGGCGGCGCCCCTCGTCGTGGTCTCGTAAGTTTCAACAGCGGTTTCGGTCATGGCGTCCACGTCCTTTCCGTTTTGGGTGGCGACGGTATGGAGCCTAGGGCGCGGGGCTTTCCCAGGGGTGCAGGACACTCCGGGCGGTCGGTAGTCGTCGGCAAGCGGCGGGTCGAGTTTTCAACAGCCCTGCTCAACTGACCAAAATCTTGCCAAAAGCTTGACGGATGCTGTTGAAAAAAGCGCCCCTCGGCTTGCCGAGAGGCGCTGGCGTGATGCGCTGGAACGTGTTTGGTGGCGCTGTGGCGATTAGAAGTCGGCGTTGCCCACGGTGCGCGGGTGCGGCAGGACGTCGCGGATGTTGCCCACGCCGGTCAGATACATGACCAAGCGCTCGAAGCCCAGACCGTAGCCGGCGTGCTTGCAGGAACCGTAGCGGCGCAGGTCAAGGTAGTACTTGTACTGCTCGGGATTCATGCCCAGGTCCTTGATGCGGGCCTCGAGCAGATCCAGGCGCTCCTCGCGCTGGGAGCCGCCGATAATCTCGCCGATACCCGGCACCAGGCAGTCGGCGGCGGCGACGGTCTTGCCGTCCTCGTTCATGCGCATGTAGAACGCCTTGATCTCGGCCGGGTAGTCGGTTACGAAGGTCGGGCGCTTAAAGTGCTCCTCGGTCAGGAAACGCTCGTGCTCGGTTTGCAGGTCGATGCCCCAGCTCACGGGATAGTCAAACTTGTGACCGGCGGCGACGGCCTGCTCCAGGATTTCGACGGCCTCGGTATAGGTGACGCGGGCAAAGTCGGAGTTTGCCACGTGGTCCAGACGCTCGAGCAGACCCTTGTCCACAAACTTGTTGAGCATATTGAGCTCGTCGGGGCAGGTGGCCATAACGTCCTTAAGGACGTACTTGAGCATGGCCTCGGCGTTATCCATGTAGTCGTTAAGGTCGGCAAAGGCCATCTCGGGCTCGATCATCCAAAACTCGGCGGCGTGGCGCGTGGTGTTGGAGTTTTCGGCGCGGAAGGTGGGGCCAAAGGTGTACACGTCGCCAAAGGCCATGGCAAAGTTCTCGGCATTGAGCTGGCCGGACACGGTAAGGCTCGCGTGCTTGCCAAAGAAGTCCTGGCTCCAGTCGACCTCGCCGGACTCGGTGAGGGGCGGATTTTTGGGGTCGAGCGTGGTCACGCGGAACATCTCGCCGGCGCCCTCGCAGTCACTCGTGGTGATGATGGGGGTGTTGACGTAGACAAAGCCCTGCTCCTGGAAGAAGCGGTGGATGGCGGCAGCCGCGACAGAACGGATGCGGAACACGGCGCGGAACAGGTTGGTGCGCGGGCGCAGGTGCTGCTGGGTGCGCAGGAACTCGACGGTTGCGCGCTTCTTCTGCAGCGGGTAATCCGGGGCGCTGACGCCCTCGACCTCAATGGAGGTGGCAGAAAGCTCGAAAGGCTGGGGCGCATCGGGGGTCAGCTTGACGGTGCCGGTGCAAATGAGTGCGGCCGAGACGTTTTGATGGGCGATCTCGTCGTAGTTGTCGAGTGCCTCGCGGTTCATGACGACCTGCAGGTCGCGGAAGCAGCTGCCGTCGTTGAGCGTAACAAAGCCAAAGTTCTTCATGTCGCGGATGGACTTGACCCAGCCGGCGACGGTGACGGTCTGGCCGCCAAGCGACTCGGCATCGGCGTAAAGCTGCGCGATTTTGGTGCGGTTCACGTATCCTCCCATAACGGTTGAATGATAGTTATCCATACAGTTCGATATTTTAGCAGCTCGGCTCATTTGGGCTATACGGATAAGGCATTGGCGGGATGGTTTTTCAAACGAAAAGCGCCTGCGGCCAAATGGTCGCGGGCGCTTGACGAGGTGCCTTTTGGCTGTGTGGCGCGGGGCCTGGCTACTTGGTCTTGGCTACCAGCAGCGGGTCGCCCAGCTTGACGAGCGGGTTGCCGCCGATAAGCGTGCCGGACTCGCCGACATGGTCGATGCTCTTAAGACGATCGAGCTCGGAGACGATGACGGTCACGATGTCCTCGTGACCGGCGGCCTTGATGGCCTCGCGGTCGAAACTGATGAGCGGCTGGCCTGCCTTGACCGTGTCACCCATCTCGACAAAGCGGGCAAAACCTTTGCCGTTCATTTCCACGGTGCCCAGGCCAACATGGATGAACACGCGAAGACCGTCCTCGGTGATCATGCCGATGGAGTGGTTGGTGACGGTGGTGGCGCCGATACGGCCGTTAGCGGGGGCGTAAATGGTGCCGGTAATGGGCTCGATGCCGTAGCCCTGGCCGAGCATGCCCGAGGCGATGGTCTCGTCGGGAACCTCACCCAGATTGACGAGCACGCCGTTGACAGGAGCGTAGATGACGCCTTCGCGGGTGGCGAAGCTTGCTGCGGGCGGAACGGACGCCTCGCCCGACGAAGTGAACGTGGACTTGAGCGAATCGAGCAGACCCATAGATGCCTCCAACGTATCAGGCGCGCATGTTGCACGCGTGTGGTTTGCCGGAAACGTTTCGTACGTGTTTCCCAGCACGGTCAGCGCTCCTATTTTACGCTGTCCAACGATACCTCTGAACAGCGATTTTGTGATATATCAGTTGAAGGCCAACTTATTGCGGGGGTGTTTCTGCGCCGCGGGCTCAAGTGGGGTACGCTAAGGTGCGAAAAACGAGTGCGCACGAATCGCACGGAGGGAGCACCTATGATTATTGAGAACCATGCGCTGTGGGGCGAGGAGCCGACCGAGGATTATCCGGCGACGTTTACGTATCTGGGTGCCGAGCCGCTGCCCGACAAGCCCAATGGCCGCCGCCCCGCGGTGATCATCTGCGGCGGAGGCGGGTTTACGCATATCGCTCCGCACGAGCAGGACCCGGTGGCGTTTGCGTTTTTGGACCGCGGCTACCAGGCCTTTGTGCTCAACTATGTGACGAGCGCCACGGGCGACGTGAGCTTTCCGCACCCGCAGGCGGACCTCGCCAAGATGGTCGCTACCGTGCGCGCCAACGCCGACGAGTGGCATGTCGATCCCAAGCGCGTGTGCATCGTGGGTTTCTCGGCGGGCGGCATGATCTGCGCCTCGTTGGCAACGCAGTGGAAGACCGGACCTTTCGCGGGCCTTGCCGGGGCTCGTCCGGAGGATATTCGTCCCGACGCCGTGGTGCTGGGCTATCCGTTGCTCGACCTTGCCTATGTGCGCGATATGCAGACGCGCGACCCGCGCATCGACCTGCGCGTGCCCAAGACGGGTGGCAAGACGGGGCGCGATTTGCTCAACGACTATCTGTCGATGGTGACGGGCGGCGAGGCGACCGATGAGCACCTGGCCGACATTTGCCCTACCACGCACGTTTCGCGCCAGATGCCCCCGACCTTTGTGTGGGGCGTTTCGGACGACAAGACGGCGCCGATTGCGCAGGTCTATCCGTTTGCGCAGCGCATGGCCGAGGAAGGGGTCGCATGCGAGATGCACGTCTTTGACCAGGGTGGCCACGGCCTTTCGCTCGGCAACGCCAATACCGCGATCGACAACGAGGACAAGCAAGTGGCAGTCCGTCCTTGGATCCGCCTGGCCTTCCGCTTCCTGGAGCGCCATATGTAAAAGTAGACTACTTGCCCGTTTCAAAAAGTCTGCTTAGAGGAGGAGCCATGCTTGAGGGTACGTATGTGGTTTTGGCCCAGACGCCGGTGGGGAGCAAACGCGGCGAGGTGACGTTTTCACATGGGGTGAACGGCGCGCTCAGGGCAGTACTAAACGTCAGGGGTCTCAATATCGCTCTCTCGGGTGCCCGCGCTGGGGGCGATTTCTTTGAGTTCTCGGGCACTATCTCCCACGTCTTGATGGGCAAGGCGCCCTTTACATGCACGGGGTCGGTTGAGGGTGATCGACTCACTGCTACCGCGCGGTCGGGTTCCATTTCGATCTCGCTGAGCGGTATGCGCAAAGAGCTTTCGGGGCGCACCGCATAAAGTTTGCGCAGGTAAACATCGGTATTTGACTTTATATAATAGTTCAGAGCGCTATCATTTGTCGTTACGAGTTGGTTAGCCCCGGTAAACGGTTAACCGCGTCTAACGAAAGGATGAGCGCGTGAAGCTCGATACACTCGAGATTGGAAAGGACGCCGTTGTCGCATCGGTGGCATCGGACGATCAGGCACTCCGACAGCATATTTTGGACATGGGCCTAACGCCGGGCACCGAAGTCACCATGATGAAGTACGCTCCTATGGGCGACCCGCTCGAGATTCGCCTGCGTGGCTACGAGTTGACGCTGCGCAAGGACGATGCTGCTCGCATCGAGCTCGTGGGTGTTCACGACACAGACACGGGTCCGCGCACTAACGCCGCAATCGGCATGACGGAGCACCCGGCACTTGGCGAGGGGACGTATTCGCCCCGTGCGGCAAAAACGGCCGTGCCCGAGGGCGCACCGCTGCATTTTGCCCTCGCCGGCAACCAAAACTGCGGTAAGACCACGCTGTTCAACCAGCTTACGGGCTCCAACCAGCACGTCGGTAACTTTCCCGGCGTGACGGTCGACCGCAAGGACGGCACCATCCGTAACCATCCCGAGGCAAGCGTTACCGACCTGCCCGGCATCTATTCGCTGTCTCCGTACACGGGCGAAGAGATCGTCAGTCGCCAATTTATCCTGGACGAAAACCCCGACGCCATCATCGACATCATCGACGCTACTAATATCGAACGCAACCTGTACCTGACGCTGCAGCTTATGGAGCTCGACCGCCCCATGGTCATCGCGCTCAACATGATGGACGAGGTGACAGCCAACGGCGGCGCCGTGGACGTCAACCTGCTCGAGAGCCTGTTGGGCGTGCCTGTTGTCCCCATTAGCGCTGCCCGCAACGAGGGTATCGGCGAGCTGGTGGATCATGCCTTGCACGTGGCACGGTTCCGCGAGCGCCCCGGTCGCCTGGACTTCTGTGCGCCCGATGGCTCGGACGGCGGTGCACTGCATCGCTGCATCCACGGTATTGCCAACCTGATCGAGGACCATGCCGTGACGGCGCACATTCCGGTGCGTTTTGCGGCGACCAAGCTGGTTGAAGGCGACGAGCTGGTGACCGAGGCGCTTCACTTGGATCGCAATGAGCTCGACGCTATCGAGCACATCATTACCCAGATGGAGGGCGAAGCCGGCACCGACCGTCTGTCCGCGCTGGCCGATATGCGCTTTAGCTTTATCGGCGACGTGTGCGGGCGTTGCGTCGTCAAGCCGCACGAGAGCCGCGAGCACGTGCGCTCCGTCAAGATCGACCGCATCCTGACGGGTCGCTACACAGCCATTCCGGCGTTTCTGGTGATCATGGGCCTCGTCTTTTGGCTGACGTTTGGCGTGATCGGCGCGGCGTTGCAGGGACTCATGGAGGACGGCATCGCTGCCATCATCGCCTCGGCCGATGCGGGCCTCAAGGCGTTCGGCACCAACGACGTAGTGCGCTCGCTGGCTGTCGACGGCGTGCTTACGGGCGTGGGCAGCGTGCTGACCTTCCTGCCGATTATCGTCGTGCTCTTTTTGTTCCTTTCCATTCTGGAAGACTCCGGATACATGGCACGCGTGGCCTTTGTCATGGATAAGGTACTGCGTCGCTTTGGCCTTTCGGGCCGCAGCTTCGTCCCCATGCTCGTCGGTTTTGGCTGCACCGTGCCGGCTATCATGTCGACCCGTACGCTCCCATCCGAGCACGACCGCAAGATGACGGTCATGCTCACGCCGTTCATGAGCTGCTCGGCCAAGTTGCCGGTCTACGGTCTGCTGTGCGGGGCGTTTTTTCCACAGGCGACGGTTCCCGCCATGGTCTCGCTCTATCTGATTGGCATTGCGATCGGTTGCATCGCGGCTTTGGTGCTCAACCGCACGGCATTTAAGGGCGACCCGGTGCCGTTTATCATGGAGCTTCCCAATTACCGTCTGCCGAGCGTCAAGACGACGGTGATGCTGGCATGGGATAAGGCCAAGGACTTTATTACCAAGGCCTTTACCATTATCTTTGCCGCTACCGTGGTCATCTGGTTCCTTCAGACGTTCGACATTCGCTTTAATGTGGTCGCCGATCAGTCGCAAAGCCTGCTTGCGGGTCTCGGCAGCATCATCGCGCCGGCGCTGGCGCCGCTTGGGTTTGGCGATTGGCGAGCATCCACGGCGCTCGTCACCGGCCTTATCGCCAAGGAGAGTGTCATCTCGACCCTCACGGTGCTTTTGGGCGCGACCTCGCCCGCGGCACTGTCGACCATGTTTTCGCCGTTTACCGCTTACGTGTTCCTGGTCTTTACGCTGCTGTACCCGCCCTGCGTGGCGGCCATCGGTGCCGTCAAGAGCGAGCTGGGTGCGCGCTATGCCGTTGCCGTGTTCGCGTTTCAGGTGACGGTCGCCTGGATCGTGGCGTTTGTCGTGCATTCGGCGGGCATATTGTTGGGGTTGGCTTAGCTATTTATTGACGGCGCAACCCCTGTGTATTGAGTTGATTGCGGTCCCGCATCTGTACTGACGGATGCGGGGCCGTTGCTATATAATCGCCCATCGCTCAAGACAATCGGAGAGGGTTCCTACATGACTCAGGCAAGACAAGATGGCATCTCGCTCAAGCAGTGGCTCCCGCTTATCGGGCTCGCCTGCTGTGCGTTCGTGTTCAACACGTCGGAGTTCATGCCCATCGGCCTTCTGACTGATATCGCCGCGTCGTTCTCGCTCACCGAGGCCCAGGCAGGCATCATGATCTCGGTCTATGCTTGGGGCGTCATGCTGCTGTCGCTGCCACTCATGGTGTTTGCCTCGCGCTTTGAGTTCAAGCGGATGCTGTTGGGCGTTTTGGCCGTGTTTTCGCTCGGCCAGTTCCTGTCCGCTGTGGCGCCCACCTATCCTATTTTGGTTTGCGCGCGTCTGGTGGTCGCCTGCGCGCATGCCGTGTTCTGGTCGGTCGCTTCAATCATGGCCTCGCGCCTGGTCGACAGTCGCCACGGGGCGCTCGCCATCAGCATAATCGCCACGGGCTCGTCCATCGCGCAGATCTTTGGCCTGCCGATCGGCCGCGCCATCGGACTAGCTGTGGGCTGGCGCATGACGTTTGCCGTGGTCGGTGCCTTCTCTGCCGCCGCGGTGGTGTACCAGGCCGCGGTGTTCCCGGCCATGCCGGTGGGCGAGCGCTTTACCGTTAAGCAGCTGCCCGAGCTGCTCAAGAATCCGTTCCTCATCGCGCTTTATGCGGTCACGGTGTTCATGGCAACCGGCTATTATGCGGGTTACAGCTATATCGAGCCGTTCCTGGCGCAGGTCGCGCACGTCGATGCAAGCGCTATTACCATGACGCTGACGGCGTTTGGCTGCTCCGGTCTGCTCGGAAGCTGGCTGTTTGGCCGCCTGTTCGATGGGCATCGCTTCCCGTTCTTGGCTATCACGCTCTCCGGCGTGCCGGTGGCTCTGCTGCTCATGGGTCCGGTCGCATCGTCGCTCGTAGCAGTGCTTGCCGTCTGCGCGCTATGGGGCTGCTGCTCCACAGCCTTTAACGTGGCGTTCCAGGCCGAGCTCATCAAGTACACGCCGGCGGATTCGTCGGCCGTCGCCATGTCGATCTTCTCGGGCCTGTTTAACCTCGGTATCGGCACGGGCACCGCGGTCGGCGGCGCCGTGGTGTCGGGTCCCGGCATCGCCTGGATCGGTTGTGCGGGCGGGGCGATTGCCGTCGTGGGTGTCGTTCTCGCTATCACTGTGCTATTCCCAGCCATACACCGCGCAAAGCCTGTCGCCTAGCCACGTCTCTCATCGCAAATTAGCCACCCTGCTGGGCATACAATGGATGTCGTTGTGTTGAGCTTACCGGGAGGTTGCTATGTGGGCATACGAGACGACGTTCTACCAGATCTATCCGCTGGGCTTTTGTGGAGCTCCGCGCGAAAACGCCGCGCCCGTTGCCGAGGATGAGCTCGCCCAGGCTGCCAACGCTGCGCCCAACCCCGATGCGCCCATCATGAAGATCGCCCAATGGGCCGGCTACCTGCAGGAACTCGGCATCGGTGCTGTGCTCATTAACCCGCCGCTCGAATCCGACAGTCACGGTTACGACACGCGCAGCCTGCGCCATATCGACCGTCGCCTGGGTGGGGACGCCGATTTTGCCGCCGTGTGCGAGACGCTGCATGCCCATGGCATCCGCGTGGTGCTCGATGCCGTCTTTAACCACGTTGGCCGCGGTTTTTGGGCCTTCCGCGACGTGCAGGAGCGCAAGTGGGACTCGCCCTACAAGGACTGGTTCCACATCAGCTTTGACGGCGACTCGTGCTACGGCGACGGCTTTTGGTACGAGGGCTGGGAAGGCCATTTTGAGCTTGTGAAGCTCAACCTGCAAAATCCCGCCGTGGTCGATTACCTGCTTGAGTCCGTGCGTCACTGGGCCGAGGTCTTTGGCATCGACGGTCTGCGTTTGGACGTCGCCTATATGCTCGACCGCGACTTCATGCGCCGCCTACACTCCTTTACCCGTGAGCTCAAGCCCGACTTTGTGCTGATCGGCGAGACGCTCCACGGCGACTACAACCAGATCGTCAACGACGAGATGCTCGACTCCTGCACCAACTACGAGTGCTACAAGGGCCTGTACTCCAGCTTTAACTCGGTCAACATGTTCGAGATTGCCCATTCGTTGCACCGTCAGTTTGGCGGCGACCCGTGGTGCATCTACCGCGGCAAACACCTGCTGTCGTTTGTCGACAACCACGACGTGCCGCGCCTGGCAAGCATCCTCACCGACAAGTCGTGCCTGCGTCCCGCCTATGGCATGCTCTTTGGCATGCCAGGCATTCCGTGTGTCTACTATGGCAGCGAGTGGGGGATTGCTGGCGAAAAGGGCGGCCCCGATGGCGACTGGGCGCTGCGCCCTGCGCTCGATGAGCCTGCGCCCAACGAGCTGTCGGCCTTCATCAAGCAGCTCGCGCACCTGCGCTCGACAGACGGTGCGGCGGCACGCGCTCTCAACTACGGCGCGTACCGCAACGTGGTGATCCAGAACAAGCAGCTGCTGTTCGAGCGCGCCTGCGACGACGCGACGGTGCTCGTGGCGGTCAATGCCGTGAACGAGCCCTATACCTTTGGAGCCGGTGAGCTCAACGGCTCTTTTGCCGACCTACTTGCCGACGGCGCGCCTACAGTCGAGCTAGCGGGTGCCCTTGAGCTTGCACCCTACGAGGTACGCTATCTGTTGAGGGCCTAGGCCATGGCTGCGTCCGACGTGGGCTATCAACATATTGAGCATGGGTTTGAGCCCGTGTTCGACCAGCACTCGCGCGTTTTGGTGCTCGGGTCGTTTCCCTCGGTGCTTTCGCGCGCCAATGCCTTTTATTACGGCAACCCTCAGAATCGCTTTTGGCGCGTGATGGCCGCGTGTCTCGGTGTGCCCGTGCCGCCCAACGAGGGCGACCCTTTGGCAGGCAGCGAGCCTGCGACGCTCGACGCCTCGATTGCCGCCAAGCGATCCATGCTGCTGAACGGCGGCGTGGCCCTGTGGGATGTGATCGAGAGTTGTGACATTAAGGGCTCGAGTGACGCGAGCATTCGCAACGTTGTGCCGATCGATATCGGGCGTATTACCGCCGTGGCTCCGATCGAGGCGGTCGTCTGCAACGGCGGCACCGCGGGACGTCTCTACCACCGCTACCTTGAGTCTCTGACAGGCATCAAGGCGCAGGTCATGCCCTCAACGAGTCCCGCTAACGCGGCTTGGAGCCTTGATCGCCTCATCGCCTTCTGGGCCACTGCCGTCACCTGGCGCCCCCAACCTCATCACGATATTTAACCGAAACTGGAATTTCGGTCGGCTAGAGCGGGCTGTTGCATTCTAAACGACCGAAACTCCAGTTTCGGCTAAAACGCGGGTAGGGTGGGGCAGGGAGGAAATGCCGTTCACCGGGGATTTTCTACCGTTCGCATTGGAATTGTTGCTCTGGTGGCATCGGTCGTGCAGACTGGAACACGGAATGTTACCCACTTGGGGCATGACCTGTTCTACTCACAACCGCATCTTTTTTGGAATGTTACTCTCTGAGGCACGACCAAGCGTTCGCAGGCTTTGCGCCTTGCGATTGTTTGTTAAGCTTCAGAGAGTTTTTGTTTCTAGCGATCGTATGAAGCGCGTTCTAAAAGATGCACCGGGAAAGGCTGGAAAGGGAACGGCATGAAGGCAGTCCGCCGCATCAACAACAACGTGGCCGTGTGCCGGGACAACGCCGGCAACGAGCTCCTCGCCATGGGCAAAGGCATCGGCTTTGGCCAGCTGCCGCGCGAGCTTACGCTTGCCGAGGTCGAGCGCACGTTCTACAACGTTGACGAGCGGTGCTTCAGCGCGATCAACGATCTGCCGCAGGATGTGATGGAGTTCTCCATCTCCTGCGCGGACTACGTTCGCAATGAGCTGCCCTACGAGCTGAGCGCCAATCTCGCTTTTACCCTGGCCGACCACCTCTCGTTTGCTATCGACCGCGCAAAGAAGAACATGCAGGTGCGTATGCCGCTCGCCTATGACGTGGAGCAGATGTACCCGGCGGAGTACCGCCTGGGCAAGCATATCGCCCGCCGCGTGCAGAAGCAGTTTTGCGTCGCTTTGCCCAACAGCGAGGCGACAGGCATCGCCCTCAATATTATCAATGCGCGTCTGGGTGCGGCGACCGAGGCCGAGAAGGAACGCGAGCGCCAAGACGATAACATGCTCGAGGATGTTACCGAGATCATCGAGGATGACTTCGGCATCGACATCGACCGCAGTTCGTTTGCCTTCTCGCGCTACGCCACGCACATGCGCTATCTCTTTGAGCGCCTTCACTCCGGCGAGGTTCTCGACAGCAGCTGTGTAAACGGCTTCCGCGGCATCGAGGAGCAGTATCCGCGCGAGGCTGCGTGCGTCGCAAAGATCTCCCAGCATATCGAGGGCGAATGGGATGGGGCCGTCGTGAGCAACGACGAGCGCCTGTATCTGGTGGTCCATGTGAGTAGGCTCCGCATCAAAGGTACGGGAAGGTAGCGCGTACAACGTGGCACGCTGCTGCTCCCAGCAACCGAAAAGGGTACGACAATGGCTAAAGCAGAACGCTATGCCGAGCTCGCCAGCAAGGTAGTCGAATACGTTGGCGGCAAGGACAACATCGTCTTCTTCACGCATTGCGTGACGAGGCTTCGCTTCAACGTCAAGGACAAGGGCTTGGTCAAGGGCTCGGACATCGAGAAGATCCGAGGCGTAATGGGTTGCCAGTGGGTAGGCGACCAATACCAGATCATCATCGGACAGTCCGTGTCCGACGCCTACAACCTGATCGTCAAGGAGACCGGCCTTGAGGGCAATGGGTCCGTTGACGAGGACATGGGCGACGCCCACAAGAAGAAGTTCAGCATCAACGCCGTCTTTGATGCCATCTCGGGCTCGATCACGCCGATCATCCCTGTGTTTATCGGTGCCGGCTTTATCAAGATCGCTGTGCTGCTGCTCACGCAGTTCGGCCTTCTTACCGCTGATAACACCACCATCCAGGTGTTGACGTTCGTCGGCGACGCGGGCTTCTACTTCCTGCCTGTCTTTGTGGGCGCGTTTGCGGCTAAGAAGTTCGGCGCCAACATGGCGCTCGGCATGATGATGGGCGCCATCTTTATTCACCCGTCCTTTATCTCCGCGGTAACGGACGGCACGGCGCTCAGCGTCTACGGTATCCCTGTCTATGCCACGACGTATTCGAGCTCCGTGGTGCCGGCGCTTCTCACCGTTTGGGTCATGTCCTATGTCGAGAAGTTCTTTGCCAAGCACTCGCCCGATTCGATCCGTTCTATCACCGAGCCGTTCTTTACGCTGCTCGTTATACTGCCGCTCGCTCTCTGCGTGCTCGGTCCCGTTGGCGCCTTTGTGGGTACGTACCTCTCCGAGGCTATCATGTGGCTCTACAACACTACCGGTTTCTTTGGCATCGCCGTGCTCTCTGCGATCTTCCCGTGGATTGTTATGACTGGCATGCACACCGCCCTTGCGCCCTATCTTGTTAACGCCATGGCTACCGTCGGCTACGACCCCATCATCTGCACGGCCAACGTCGTTGCCAATATCGACCAGGGTGCCGCGTGCGCTGCCGTAGCCTTCAAGACCAAGCACGACGAGAATCTGCGTTCCGTCGCCTCCGCTTGCGCCGTCACGGCTATCGTGGGCGGTGTGACCGAGCCCGGTATGTTCGGCGTCAACCTTAAGCTCAAGACGCCTATGTACGGCGCTATGATCGGCTCCTTCTTTGGTGCCCTCGTTGCCGGCTTTGGCCATGCCTACCTCTACTCCATGATTGGTTCCGGAGGTCTCTTTGCCCTTCCCGCATACCTGGGTGGCGACAACCCGTTTGCCAGCATGGCCTGGATGGCTGCCGGTCTTGTTGTTGGTGCCATCGTGACCTTTATCGCCACCTACATCCTCTACAAGCCCGAGGATGCCGAGGCGTAATCGTCGATTGTTCCAATCAGTTGTCCAATTTTTAGATAGGAGATAAGCATGTCTTTCCCTGAGAACTTCCTGTGGGGTGGCGCTACCGCTGCTAACCAGTGCGAGGGTGCCTACCTCACCGACGGCAAGGGCCTCAGTACCGCCGACGTTATGACCGCGGGCGACAAGGATACGCCGCGCCGCATCACCGACGGCTGCCTGCCTGGCGAGAACTACCCGAGCCATGTGGCCATCGACCACTATGGTCACTTCAAGGAGGATATAGCCCTCTTTGGCGAGATGGGCTTCAAGACCTATCGCATGTCCATCAATTGGGCGCGCATCTTCCCCAACGGCGACGATGATGAGCCTAACGAGGCCGGTCTTGCCCACTATGACGCTGTCTTTGACGAGTGCCATAAGTACGGTATCGAGCCCTTGGTGACGCTCTCCCACTACGAGACGCCGCTCGGCCTGCAGAAGTACGGCTCGTGGGAGAACCGCAAGGTCATCAATTTCTACCTCAACTACGTCAAGACCGTCTTTACGCGCTACAGGGGCAAGGTTAAGTACTGGCTCACCTTCAACGAGATTAACTGCATGTCGATGAGCCCGTGGATGGCCGGCGGCATTGCCCCCGATGCGAGCGAGCAGGTCCGCATGACGGCCGCCTACCACCAGTTTCTGGCGAGCGCCCAGGCGGTGCAGCTGGCGCACGAGATTGACCCGGAGAACAAGGTTGGCATGATGTACGGTGGCATGTTCAGCTATCCCAATAGCTGTGATCCGGCCGACGTCAAGGCCAACGAGGAGTTCATGCGCACCAACCTGTTCTACCCGGACGTGATGTGTCGTGGCTACTATCCCGCCTACAAACTCAAGGAGTTCGAGCGCCGCGGGATCGTCCTGCCCGAGGAGCTGGGCGACAAGGAAATCCTGCGCGCCGGCACGGTAGACTTCCTCTCGTACAGCTATTACTTCACCATGGTGTGCGGTAAGAAGACCAACGCCATGGCGCTCGACTGCGGCAGCGTCGTGACGGGCTATACCAACCCCTATGTTGAGCAGACCCCCTGGGGCTGGAGCATCGACCCGTACGGTCTGCGCTACTCGCTCAACCTCTTCTACGACCGCTATCAGATTCCGCTGATGATCGTGGAGAACGGTCTGGGCACGTATGACAAGGTCGAAGAGGACGGCTCGATTCACGACCCGTATCGCATCGACTACCTGCGTGCCCATATCAAGGCCATGAAGGAGGCTGTCGAGATCGACGGCGTCGACCTGATGGGCTACACGCCGTGGGGCTGCATCGATATCGTCTCGGCCGGTACCGGCGAGATGAAGAAGCGTTACGGTTTCATCTACGTGGACGCCGACGACGAGTGCAAGGGCTCGCTCGCACGTAGCCGCAAGGATAGCTTCTTCTGGTACAAAAAGGTTATTGCCAGCAACGGCGAGGACCTGGACTAGCTTTCGGACGGGGTCGCAATCCTGCGGCCCCGTTTTGCCCCATTAAAGGCCTTAGCCTGTGCGCCGTGCGCAGCGCGGCCCGAAACCCGTGAGGGCCGGCGCCTCTAAACGCATAACGGAAATCCAAGGGCTATACCCTAAGAGCAAACCACCCCTTTTAGGGGTGGTTTTGATGCGCGGCCACTAGGTGCCAGAGCGGGGCGGGGGGCGCAGGCTTGGCCATGACGGCGCCGTCGCTGTCAAAGGCGCTCACGTCGGCGCCGCCGAGCTGCTGTGCCCGTTTGACCGAGCATCCCATGCGCACGGCACCCACGAGTTTGTCGATGGCCTCGGAGAATGGCCTGCGCAGGGCGCCCATGCGGGGCGACCCGCAGAGCTTTGCCGATAGTCCGCCCATCGCGAGCACGGTGGCTCCGCCCCAGAGTATGTTGCCCGTTTGGGCGTTCCTCTGTAGCCTTGCGAGCACGCCGCGCGCTGCCTCGGGATCCGTGCCGTCGGTTTCGACGATCGCATAGAGCCGCGTGCCGTGTTGTGCAATAGCGCTAAGTGCGGAGAGCCTGGTGGCATCGAGGGCCTCTGCGGTGTTCGACCCGCCTTGCCTGATCGCCAAGACAATGGCGTCAAACGTCCCGGTCGGGTGCCCTTCTGCTAGTTTCATCGACTCAAACGAGGGCAGTTTCGTGTCCGAGATTCTGGCGTAGGCGGTATATGCGTCCTTAAAGTCCTCAAGCAAAAAGACGAGTCCGGGATCGGCATCGAAAAATGTGAGCGCGATGCTCTCCGGCGTCGAGGGCGTCTCGGCATCGAGCTCCTCCTGGTTTTCGTGCGCGCGATCGGGCGACATGGTTCCTTCTTTCTGGTCGATGGCCTCTACAGTACAACGTTACAACAAGGTTTCGGCGCTCTCGCGGCGCTATCCTTATGCAATCAAGCACTTGAGAGGAGATCCATGCGTCTGCCCATGAACACATCGCTCGCCGGCCTCAAGCCCTCCGGCATCCGCCGGATCAATGCGCTCGCCGCTCAGCACCCGGGGTGCATCGCGCTCGCGCTTGGCGAGCCCGATTTTCCCACGCCCGATGTGATTGGCGCCGAGGTGACTACCTCGCTGGTGCGCGGTGACACGCACTATCCGCCCAACAACGGTCGCCCCGCCCTGCGCGAGTCGCTGTCTGCCTACATGGGCGACGCGGGTCTTACGTTTTCTGCCGACGAGGTCATCCTGACCGACGGCGCGACCGAGGCCCTGTCGGCAACGTTCATGGCTATGCTCAACCCTGGTGACGAGGTCATTATCCCCACACCGGCCTTTGGCCTGTACGAGAGCATCGTCGTGGCCAACCATGCCAAAGCTGTCTTTTTGGACACGGAGCCCGCACAATTTCAGATTGACGAGGACGCCCTTCGTGCTTGCGTGACGCCGGCGACCAAAGCCATCGTCATTTGCTCGCCCAACAATCCCACGGGCCGTATCCTCAACGCGGCTTCGCTCGACGCCGTGGCGCATGTGGCGGAGCGGACGGGCATCTACGTGGTCTGCGACGACGTCTACAACCGCCTGGTCTATGTGGATGGCTACGAGCGCTTTGCCCAGCGTCACCCGGAGCTGCGTGAGCAGACGGTAGTCATCGAGAGCTTTTCCAAGCCATGGGCTATGACCGGCTGGCGCTTGGGCTGGCTTGCGGCGGCCGCTCCGGTGGTTGCCGAGATCGCAAAGGCTCATCAATACCTCGTATCGAGCGCTGTATCCTTCGAGATGAACGCCGCCCGCGTGGCGCTCACCGTGGACCCGTCGCCGATGCTCGAAGTCTACCGAGCCCGCCGCGAGCGCGTACTCGCAGCCTTAGACGCCATGGGCCTCGACGCAGTAGAACCAGCAGGAGCCTTCTACGCCTTCCCCAGCATTAAACAATTCGGCCTAACAAGCGAAGACTTCTGCATCAAAGCCATCGAAGAAGCCAATGTAGCCCTAGTCCCCGGAGACTGCTTCGGCTGCGAAGGCCACATCCGCCTAAGCTACTGCGTAAGCGACGAAAACCTAGACAAAGGCCTAAATCGCCTGTCCACCTTCATTTCGACTTTGTAGTCCTCAGGGATGCAACACATCAGCCCACCGACATAAGGGTTATGCGTGGGGCGCGTCGCTCAACGGACACGAGGATTCGCAGCAAAGGCAACGTAGCTCCGGCCGGGAGGGGCAGGGCGAGTTTTCCGTAGATTCCGCACGAGCCGAAGGCCACTTAATGTGGCCTTCGCGCGAGCCCAGGACTTGACCGAGCGGAAAACTCGCCCTGCCCCTCCCGGTCGGAGCGTATGCAGGGTTTGTGTACGAATCCTCGCGCCCGTTGACCGACGCCGGGGTCCCCGCCATAATACTTTCGGTTCACGCACGAATCCGCTGCCAGAGACAGCCGGCGCAAACGGGCATCGCCCGCGAGCTTAATGGGATATCCCGCCAGCCGAGGTGGTCGAGTAGATATGTCTTCTCGCCCCCGTCGCTCATGCAGCGCGGGGGCTTTCTTTTTGGACATGCCCCCGTCACGTCCTTGTGGCGGACCGTGCCCGGAAAGAATTCGAGGAGGGGTAATTCATGCCCCAGCAGTACAAAATCGACAAGGTTGCAGAGATCGAGTCCCGTATCGCCGAGAACGCCGGTCTGTTCGTCGTCAACTACAACGGTCTGACGGTTAAGCAGGCTCAGGAGCTGCGTCACCAGCTTCGCGAATGCGGCGCCGAGATGAAGGTCTACAAGAACAACCTGGTCAAGATCGCCCTCAAGAACCAGGAGCAGCCCGAGATCGACGAGATCCTCGCCGGCCCCGTCGCTTATGTGTTCTACGAGACCGAGCCGGTCGAGGCCGCTAAGGCCCTTAAGGACTTCTCCGCCAATTCCAAGGGTGTCCTTGAGATCAAGGGTGGTATCTCCGACGGCAAGGCCGTTTCCGCTGATGATGTTAAGGCTATCGCCGAGCTGCCCACCAAGGATCAGCTTCTCGGCCAGATCGCCGGTCTCATCTCCGGTTTCGCTCGCGACATCGCTGTCTGCGTCAACGGCGTTTCCTCTGGTCTCGCTCGTTCGATCCAGCAGGTCTCCGAGCAGAAGGCAGCCTAGTCGCTGTTTTCACCCGCGGCGGCAACGCCGCACCCCTGGCGCATTCGCGCTGTGTTTTAACTGATCTCCGTGCACAGACACGGAAACCGAAAGGACGTAGAAATGGCTAAGCTTACCACCGATGAGATCATCGATGCTCTTAAGGAAATGACCCTTCTCGAGGCTTCCGAGCTCGTCAAGGCTATCGAGGACACCTTCGGCGTTTCCGCCGCTGCTCCTGCCGCCGTTGTCGCCGCTCCTGCTGCTGGCGCTGCTGAGGCCGAGGAGAAGACCGAGTTTGACGTCGTGCTCGAGGGCTTCGGTGACAACAAGATCCAGGTCATCAAGGCCGTCCGTGAGCTCACCAGCCTTGGCCTGAAGGAGGCCAAGGAGGTCGTCGAGGGCGCTCCCAAGGCTGTTCTCGAGGGTGCCAAGAAGGAGGACGCCGAGGCTGCCAAGGAGAAGCTCGAGGCTGCTGGCGCTGCTGTCACCCTCAAGTAATCAGGCTTTCTTGCCAGATTTCTTTGCAGACGGGGCTCGCTATGCGAGTCCCGTCTTTTTTGTTTTAGCCCCTCATTCCCATTGCTCGACACGCAGAACGCCGCTGTCTTCGCCGTGCCAATCCCGTTACCGCTGGGGCCAAAAATTGCACCATTCGACCAATAATTTGCGTTGACCTGCTGAAGAATTGCGTTTGCCTTACGGCGACGGATGTCTCCGGCGGTAAGATACTCCGGTATCGCAATTTGGTCTGCGGCCGTTGTGCCGCACGCACAGGGCGTATTCTGCGCCTGCGAAAGGATCCTTGAATAACATGAAGGCAATCATCCCCGCCGCCGGCCTTGGCACGCGTTTTCTGCCTGGCACTAAATGCACGCCTAAAGAGATGCTGCCGGTGCTCGACAAGCCGGTCATTCAGTATGTCGTTGAGGAGGCGCTCGACCCCGAGGAGGTCGACGACGCCATCATCGTTACCTCTCCCGGTAAGCCCGAGCTGCTGAGCTACTTCCAGCCCGATCGCTCGCTCGAGAATCTGCTGCGCGAGCGCGGTAAGGATGCTTACGCCGATGCCGTCGCCCACGCGGGCGGCATGCCGGTCGACTTCCGTTATCAGTACGAGCCCAAGGGCCTCGGTCATGCCATTCGCTCTGCTGCCGACGCCGTGGCAGGGGAGAACTTCCTGGTTCTTCTGGGCGACTACGTTGTGCCTAACCGTGACATCTGCGACAAGATGCTTGCCGTTTCCAAGGAGCACGGTGGCGCTTCGGTTATCGCCGTTGCCGCGTGCGCTCCCGAGGAAGTCAGCCGCTATGGCGTTATCGCTGGCGATCGCGTCGGTTCGCTCGAGGGCGCCGAGGGCGTTGCCGATGCCGAACCGGGCGCTGTCTGGCGCATCGGCGGTCTGGTTGAGAAGCCCGCTCCCGAGGCGGCTCCGTCCAACCTGTACATCGTCGGTCGCTACCTGCTGAGCCCGCTGGTCATGGACCTGCTCGCCGATCAGCAGGCCGGCAAGGGTGGCGAGATCCAGCTGACCGACGCCATGGCCCGCTCGCTCGACCGCGAGGCTATGTACGCTGTCGTCATCGACCCGCTCTCGGGCTACGACACCGGCACGCCCTCTGGTTGGATGGCCACCAACGCCCTCATGGCCGCAAGCGATCCTCGCTTTGCCAGCGCCTTCTGGGACGCCATCGACGAGCGCGGCGGATTGATGCGCAAGTAAGCCTTCGGGTATCAACATGTACGGGTGCGGACTTCGGTCTGCACCTGTTTTTTATTCGGGCTGTGTCGGGGCTCCGGAAACTGCGGCTCATTTTTAGGCCGAATTCCGGGCTGCGCTTTCCCAAACAGGTGGATTGCGGAAACTACGACCCGGAATTTCGGCTCAGAACGGGATATGCTTTCCCAAACAGGGCTCAATCGGAAACTGCGTCCCAGTTTGGGGCCTCAAAACGGGATGCAGTTTCCGCTTGATCGACCCTCGCCGCCATTCCGTCACTCAGCGGTCCGCACCAGCAGTCTCGTTCACATAAAATATATGAACAGATGTTCGATATACATACATCTACCTGCACCTTTTCTGTCGAAAAACTTTGCTACTCCAAAAACTCAATCGCGTCAAGGCTTTTCTTGCCCAACGGTCGGTACCTGATAAACTATTAGGTTGCGATAACTGGCGAAGCTATGCCTCGCCAACCCACCGAGCATTTCCGTGAAGGAGGAAAAACCTGGTGACCTACGCATACACTGCCACTGAGCGCAAGCGCGTCAGCTTCGGGAAAATCCCGGAGGCCATGGAGCTCCCCAACCTTATCTCTGTTCAAAGGGAATCCTTTGAGCGTTTTAAGGACGAGGGCCTTCGTGAGGCGTTCAAGGAATCCAGCCCCATCCAGAGCCAGAACCATGTTCTCGAGGTTACCTTCGGCGAGCATCAGTTCGGCGACCCCGCGCACACCGTCGAGGAGTGCCGCGAGAAGGATATGACCTATCAGGCTCCGCTTCTGACCGACGTCCGTCTCACCAACAAGGAGACCGGCGAGATCAAGGAGCAGCTCGTCTTCATGGGCGACTTCCCCATGATGACCGATCAGGGCACCTTCATCATCAACGGTACCGAGCGCATCGTCGTTTCGCAGCTCGTCCGCTCCCCGGGCGTGTACTACAGCTCCGAGATGGATTCGGGCAAGCAGATCTACAAGGCCCAGATCATCCCGTCCCGCGGTGCCTGGCTCGAGTTTGAGGTCGACAAGCGCGACCAGCTCATGGTCTCCATCGACCGTAAGCGCAAGCAGAGCGCCACGATGTTCCTGCGCGCCCTTGGCATCGCCGTCACCAACGACGACATCATCGAGCTGCTCGGCAACTCCGATGTGATCAAGCGCACCCTGGAGCGCGACACTGCTCTCACCCGCGAGGACGCCCTCATCGAGATCTACCGTCGTCTGCGCCCGGGCGAGCCTCCCACCGTGGACGCTTCCCGCAGCCTGCTCGAGGGTCTGCTCTTCAACCCGCAGCGCTACGATCTGGCCCGCGTCGGTCGCTACAAGGTCAACAAGAAGCTCAACCTCACCACCGAGGAAGAGGTCACGGTGCTCACCGACGAGGATATCGTTGCGACGCTGCGCTACCTCCTGTCCCTCGCTGCCGGCGAGCAGGGCTTCAAGGTCGACGACATCGATCACTTCGGCAACCGCCGAATCCGCACCGTCGGCGAGCTCGTCGCCAACCAGTTCCGTATCGGCATGAGCCGTATGGAGCGCGTCGTCCGTGAGCGCATGAGCTCCCAGGACATCGACGAGATCACCCCGCAGTCGCTCATCAACATCCGCCCGATCGTGGCCTCCATCAAGGAGTTCTTCGGTTCCTCGCAGCTCTCGCAGTTCATGGACCAGGCGAACCCCCTGACCGGTCTGACCCACAAGCGCCGTCTGTCCGCACTCGGCCCTGGTGGTCTTGCCGGCCACAAGTCCGGCTCCAGCCGCCGCACCAACGTGCCGACGGCCGTCCGCGACGTTCACAATTCGCATTACAGCCGCATGTGCCCGATCGAGACCCCCGAAGGACCCAACATCGGCCTGATCGGCTCGCTCGCCCTCTACGCCCGCGTCAACGAGTACGGCTTCATTGAGGCCCCGTTCCGCCGCGTCGAGAACGGCGTTGCCACCGACCAGATCGACTGGATGACCGCTGACGAGGAAGAGAAGCACGTCATCGCGCCGGCCAACACGCCGCTCGATCCCAAGACCAACGAGTTCATCACGACCGATGCCGAGGGCAAGATCGTTCGTCCGCATAGTGTGATTGCCCGTACCCGCGACTTCGATGGCTCCTTCGGCGCTCCCGCCGACGTGCCCGTCGAGGACGTCGACTACATGGACGTCTCGCCGCGTCAGATGCTCTCCGTCGCAGCCACGCTGATTCCGTTCCTTGAGCACGACGACGCCAAGCGTACGCTCATGGGCGCCAACATGCAGCGTCAGGCCGTGCCGCTGGTTCACCCTGCCGCTCCCTATGTCGGTACCGGCATGGAGCGTCGCGCCGCCCTGGACTCCGGCGAGGTCACCCTGGCCAAGAATGCCGGCGAGGTCATCTTTGCCGACGCCGCCAAGATCATCGTCAAGCATGCCGGCGGCATGGATGAGTATCACCTGGCCAAGTACCAGCGCTCCAACCAGTCAACCTGCATCAACCACCGTCCGCTCGTGCGCGTCGGTGACACCGTTGAGCAGGGCGAGCCCCTGGCCGACGGTCCTTCGACCGATCACGGCGAGCTCGCACTGGGCCAGAACCTCACCGTGGCCTACATGCCGTGGGAAGGCTTTAACTACGAGGACGGTATCGTCGTGTCCGAGCGCCTGGTGGCCGAGGACCTGCTGACGACCATCAACATCACCCGTCACGAGATCGACGCCCGCGACACCAAGCTCGGCCCCGAGGAGATCACCCGCGAGATCCCGAACCTCTCCGAGGATATGCTTGCCAACCTCGATGAGGACGGCATCATCCGCATCGGCGCCGAGGTCGGCCCTGGCGACATCCTGGTCGGCAAGGTCACGCCTAAGGGCGAGAGCGCTCTGACCGCCGAGGAGCGCCTGCTTCGCGCCATCTTCGGTGCCAAGGCCCACGATGTCCGCGATACTTCCCTTAAGATGCCTCACGGCGCGTACGGCCGCGTTATCGACGTCGTCCGCTTTAGCCGCGAGAACGGCGACGACCTGGCCCCCGGCGTCAACGAGCAGGTGCGCGTCTACGTCGCCCAGCGTCGTAAGATCCAGCAGGGCGATAAGATCGCCGGCCGCCACGGCAACAAGGGTGTTATTTGTAACGTTCTGCCGGTCGAGGACATGCCCTACATGGCTGACGGTACCCCGATCGACGTTATCCTCAACCCGCTGGGCGTTCCTTCGCGTATGAACGTCGGCCAGCTGCTCGAGTGCCACCTTGGCTGGGCTGCTGCCTGCGGTTGGGATACCGAGCAGGCCGACTCCGACAAGTACGTCCCCGGTCCGTTCTTCACCGCCACGCCCGTCTTCGACGGCGCCAAGGAGGACGAGATCGCCGAGGTCATCCGTCGTGCCAACAAGAACATGCTCAACAAGGCCACCGCTGCCTTTGGCGATCACATGCGCCCCGAGTTCGTCACCCAGCTTGACGAGCGCGGCAAGACCCGTCTGTTCGACGGCCGCACCGGCGAGGAGTTCCGCGAGCCCATTACCGTGGGTACGTCCTACATCCTCAAGCTCGGCCACATGGTCGACGACAAGATCCACGCCCGTTCGACCGGCCCTTACAGTCTGGTTACCCAGCAGCCTCTGGGCGGCAAGGCCCAGTTCGGCGGCCAGCGCTTCGGCGAGATGGAAGTTTGGGCACTGTACGCTTACGGTGCTTCCAACGTCCTGCAGGAGATCCTGACCGTCAAGTCCGACGATACCGTGGGCCGCGTCAAGACCTACGAGTCCATCGTCAAGGGCGAGAACGTTCCTGTCCCGGGTATCCCCGAGTCCTTCAAGGTTCTCGTCAAGGAGATCCGCTCCCTCGCGCTGGACATCGAGCCCATGCACGATGCCGACGAGGACGCCTCCGCCCCTGTGACCGCCGAGGAGACCTCTGCTCTCGACGACCTGGCTGCGCTCGCCGGCGTTGACACCGACGTCGAGGCCGAGGATGCCGAGACCGCCGAGGCACCCGAGGCTGTCGCCGCCACGACCACTGATAAGGAGTAGTTGACTGTGGCAGATTTCGAAGCTACTGATTTTGACTCGGTAAAGATCTCCCTTGCCTCCGCCGACCAGATCCGTTCTTGGTCGCACGGTGAGGTCAAGAAGCCGGAGACCATCAATTACCGTACCCTCAAGCCCGAGAAGGACGGCCTGTTCTGCGAGAAGATCTTCGGTCCCGCCAAGGACTGGGAGTGCTCCTGCGGCAAGTACAAGGGCATCCGCTTTAAGGGCATCGTCTGCGAGCGCTGCGGCGTCGAGGTCACCTCGGCCAAGGTGCGTCGCGACCGCATGGGCCACATCGAGCTCGCCGCTCCCGTGTCCCACATCTGGTACTTCAAGAGCCCCACGAGCTTCCCGATGAGCCGTATGCTCGACATCAAGTCCAAGGACCTCGAGAAGGTTCTGTACTTTGCCAGCTACATCATCACCGAGGTTGACTATGAGGCCCGCGAGGCCGACGCCGACGACCTGCGCGAGGAGCTCGCCGCCGATCTGGAAGAGATCGATGCCGAGTGCGCCCGCCAGATCGAGTCCCTCAAGGAGCAGGGCGACCCCGAGAACTTTGACGAGTTCTCCGACGAGGAGCCGCTGACCCCCGAGGAGATCGCCTCTGGCATCGTCGACATCGAGGAAGAGTGCAAGGACGAGAAGCAGCTCCGCACGGACGCCTTCAACGCCTTCATGAAGCTCACCGAGCGCGACCTCATCTCCGATGAGCCGCTGTTCCGCGAGATGACCCGCTACTACTCCATGTACTTCAAGGGTGGCATGGGTGCCGAGGCCGTCCGCGACCTGCTCGCTGCCATCGACCTCCCCTCCGAGGCCGAGAAGCTCAAGGCCATCATCGCCGACGAGGACTCCCAGAAGCAGAAGCGCGAGAAGGCCGTCAAGCGCCTCGAGGTCGTTGACGCCTTCCTGAAGGGTGGCAACAGCCCCGCGAACATGATCCTGGACGTCATCCCGGTCATTCCGCCCGATCTGCGCCCGATGGTCCAGCTCGACGGCGGCCGCTTCGCCGCGTCCGACCTCAACGACCTGTACCGTCGCGTGATCAACCGTAACAACCGACTCAAGCGCCTGCTCGACCTGGACGCCCCTGCGATCATCGTGAACAACGAGAAGCGCATGCTCCAGGAGTCCGTGGACGCCCTGTTCGACAACGGCCGTCGTGGTCGCCCGGTCTCTGGCCGTGGCGGTCGCCCGCTCAAGTCGCTCGCCGAGGCCCTCAAGGGCAAGCAGGGTCGTTTCCGTCAGAACCTGCTGGGTAAGCGTGTCGACTACTCCGGCCGTTCGGTAATCGTTACCGACCCCAAGCTGCTGCTGCACCAGTGCGGTCTGCCCAAGACCATGGCGCTGGAGCTCTTCAAGCCCTTCGTCATGAAGCGCCTGGTCGAGCTCGGCAAGGTCGAGAACATCAAGGGCGCCAAGCGCGCTATCGACCGTGGTGCCACCTTTGTGTGGGACATCCTCGAAGAGGTCATCGACGGCCGCGTCGTGCTGCTCAACCGTGCACCGACCCTGCACCGTCTGTCCATCCAGGCCTTTGAGCCGGTTCTGGTCGAGGGCAAGGCTATCCACCTGCACCCGCTGGTCTGCTCGCCCTTCAACGCCGACTTCGACGGCGACCAGATGTCTGTCCACGTGCCGCTGTCCAGCCAGGCTCAGGCCGAGGCTCGCGTGCTTATGCTCTCTGCGAACAACCTGCGCTCGCCGGCATCCGGCAAGCCGGTCAACATCCCCTCGCAGGACATGATCATCGGTGTGTACTACCTGACCCAGGTCCGCGACGGTCTGCCGGGCGAGAACCACGTGTTCTCGAGCTTCGACGACGCGCTGCACGCCTATGACTGCCGCTCCGAGGTCGACATGCAGGCCAAGATCCAGGTCCGCGTGTCCGCCGAGAACGCCAATGTCATCAACGAGGACGGCACCCGTATCTTCCGCGTCAAGAACGGCAAGAACGAGTTTGTCGACTACGACGTCACCGGCAACAAGACCGCGCGCTTCGAGACCTCTATCGGCCGCATCATCTTCAACCGCCAGTGCCTGCCCGAAGACTACGAGTTCATGAACTACAAGATGGTCAAGGGCGACGTGGCCAAGCTGGTTGCGGACTGCTGCGATCGTTACCCCGAGGCCAAGGTCGGCCCGATCCTCGACGCCATCAAGTACTCCGGCTTCCACTACGCTACCCGCGCCGGCCTCACCATCTCGGTGTGGGACGCTCTCATCCCTGCCGAGAAGCAGGAGCTGCTCGACCGCGCTCAGGCCAACGTCGACCAGATCAACGAGTACTTCGAGGAGGGCTTCATCAACGAGACGGAGCGCCACATCGAAGTCGTTAACGAGTGGACCGCTTGTACCGATAAGGTTGCAGCGCTCATGCTCGACATGTTCGACGAGGAGAACCCGCTGTACATGATGGCCGACTCCGGCGCCCGTGGTTCTAAGACCCAGCTGCGTCAGCTCGGCGGCATGCGTGGCCTGATGGCAGACATGTCCGGCGAGACGATTGACCTTCCCATTAAGGCGAACTTCCGCGAGGGCCTGCTGCCGCTCGAGTACTTCATTTCGACCTACGGCGCCCGTAAGGGCCTGGTCGATACCGCATCCCACACCTCGGACTCTGGTTACCTGACCCGTCGTCTGGTCGACGTGGCCCAGGACGTCATTGTCCGCGAGGAGGACTGCGGTACGCACGAGGGCGTCACCTACAACCTCATCATCCCCGGCACCACCGACCTCAACACCGACCTTGTCGGCCGTTGCTTCATTGAGGACGTCGTGGCTCCCGATGGCACCGTGCTCTTTGAGCAGGACGGCTACATCGAGAAGGTCGCCGACATCCAGAAGATGGTTGATGCCGGCCTCAAGAAGGTCAAGCTCCGCGCGCTGCTCACCTGCCGCTCCAAGTACGGCGTGTGCCAGAAGTGCTACGGCTGGGATCTTTCCACCCGTCGTCCGGTCGCCATCGGTACCGCGGTCGGCATTATTGCCGCCCAGTCCATCGGCGAGCCCGGTACGCAGCTTACGATGCGTACCATTCACTCCGGCGGCGTCGCTGGCGTCGACGATATTACGCAGGGTCTGCCTACGGTCAGCCGTATGTTCGATATCGTCGGCAACGTCAACGAGAAGATTCTGGGTCGCGAGGCCGAGCTGGCTCCGTACTCCGGTCACCTCTCGATTAAGCCCGAGAAGTCCGAGTACGTGCTGACGCTCACCGACTCCGAGGATCACACCCGTGTCCTCGACGAGCGTCGCGTCCCCGCATCGGTGCGCTTTATGCCCGAGATCGAGGACGGCTGCGAGGTTCGCGCCGGCGACCAGATCACCAAGGGCTTCGTCAACTTCCGCAACCTGCGCAAGCTGACCGACATCGAGTCGACGATGCACACCTTCGTCGAGAGCGTCAAGGACGTCTACACCAGCCAGGGCGTCGACCTGAACGACAAGCACATCGAGGTGCTCGCACGTCAGATGCTGCGTCGCGTTCAGATCACCAACCCCGGCGACTCCAAGTACCTGCTTGGTCAGTATGTCGACCGCTACGAGTTCGCCGACGAGGTCGAGCGCGTTGCCCGTCTGGGCGGTCAGGCTCCCGTGGCCGAGCCCGTCATCCTGGGTACGCTCAAGGTCGCGTCCAACATCGACTCTTGGCTGTCGAGCGCTTCGTTCATCCGCACCGCCGGCGTCCTTACCGAGGCTGCCATCGAGGGCAAGGTCGACCATCTGCTCGACCTTAAGTCCAACGTCATCGTCGGTAAGAAGATCCCGGCTGGTACCGGCCTCAAGCCGTACGCCAACGCCAAGCTGACGTATCGTACGGCCGACGGCTACGTGGACATCGACGGCCCGGCTTCGCCCAACGCCAAGTCGCTGCCCGAGTGGGCTCCGGTTGAGCTCAAGGACCTGGACGAGCAGCTCCCGCAGCAGCTCGACTGGGCCGGCTACGACGAGTTCGGTGGTGCTGACGGTTCGTTCACCCGCAACGGCCACACCATCTCCGCCGAGAAGGCTCGCCTGTACCTGTTCGACGACCTGGGCGTGTCGCAGCGCTGGACCAACAAGTTCAGCGAGGTCGGCATCGAGACGGTCGGCGACCTGGTCGGCAAGTCCGAGGAGGATCTGCTGCGCATCGATGGCATCGGTGCCAAGGCGATCGAGGAGCTCCGCGACGGCCTGGAGGCCCACGACCTGCTCTACATCCTCGAGAACAACGACGACGTTGCCGACGAGGAAGACCTCTCGCAGCTGCTGCAGATGGTCTTTAGCCCCGACGGTCCGGACGACATCCTGCTGGGCACCTCCGCCACGCCGACGCATCACGCCGACGCCGACGAGGAGCTCCTGGGCGCCCCGATCGACGACAAGAAGGCTCCCGCCAACGGTGCCATCAACGAGGACATGGCTTCCCTCGACGAGCTGCTCAACCAGCTCGTGGACACCGATGACGCTGAAGAGGCCAAGGACAACGACGAGGAGTAACTAGTTCCGCCGTTCTAACGAACGGCGGCGACCTCCGTCGCTGCGCGGCCCCCAGAGCTACAATCTGTCATTCAAAAGGCAGGGCATGACCAAAAGGTCAATGCCCTGCCTTTTTCATGCCACCTTGTACGCTCTGGGGGCCGCTCGCTTGCGTATGTTCAACCTGTTGCGTTCCGTTGATCCCTTGCCAATAAGGGACAGGTTTATTTTGGTAGGTTTTTTCCTGCTTGAATTTGAAACATTTAGTCCGACAAGAGCGTATCTAAGGTGAGGGCCTCATCGAGAACCAATAACGTCACCGGGAGGTGATTATGGAAGAACAAGCTTTTAGACAGGCGGTCGAAGACCACCGGGATGTCGTGTTTCGAATCGCGTTGACGTACCTGCGCGATCGTGCCGATGCCGACGATGTCGCACAAGACGTCTTTCTGAAGTTACTCAAAAGCGATGCGCAATTTGAAAGCTGGGAACATCTTCGTCGATGGCTTATCCGGGTCACGATCAATGAATGCAAATCGCTCTTTCGAAAGCCGTGGAGGCGTGTGGAGGATATCGAAAATCTGACCGATTCGCTCTTGACGACGCAGGATGAGACCAAGGCCGTCCTGTCGGACGTCATGCGGCTTCCGGAGCGATTCCGTATCCCCATCGTGCTCTATTACTATCTGGGCTTCTCAACTTCAGAGATTGCCGAGTTGCTGCACGTACCAGCCGCGACAGTTCGAACGCGTTTAGCCCGCGGTAGATCGAAGCTCAAGTTCATCCTAGAGGAGGGCGACCGTGAAATCCAACCAAATCAAACAGGCCTTCGAGTCCGTCCAAGCCGATAGCGATCTTGCCGATCGTGTCCTTAATGCCGCTGCGGGTGAGCCGCTTCGTCGAAAGGGTCACGCGAAGCCTCTGTATGTTGCCGTGATCGGATGCCTTGCCGGGGTGTTGGCGACTGGAGGAGTCGCCTACGCCGTTGTCAATTCCAGTTATTTTGCCTCTGCCTGGGGAAACCATGGCAACGGAGAGTCCGTTACCTGGACTCAAGGTGGCTCGTCGGGGACTAAATATACCTACACCAGAGAGTTTGGTGATGGTATCGCGCCCCAAAGCCTGGAGGGCTCAGTACAGAAGGTCAATCTGTCCGTCGAGGGCAACGGCTATACGCTCGACATTCATGAGATGGCAATCGACGAGAACGGTTGCGGTGCTGTGACGTTTACATTGTCCAATCCGAATGGCGTTAACTACTACAAGCCGGCGGCAGAGCTTGGCGAACTTGTTCTCTATGGTGAAGAAGAACAAGGCATCGGTACACCCAGCATGAACTTCGGCGAGGAATGGGCTGATACACGCTGCACCATTGATAAGGACACATCAAGCGATACTGTCATTAATGGCACGATGTACTTTGCTTCTATGGATCGCGAGCGAGGTTTTCAACATGCGGTCACCTGGAATATCTCGTGGACCGAGGGCGAAGGAGAGGATGCGAAGCCGTTCGAGGCATCGACGCCCGAGTTTAGCGTTGGAGCGTACGTCGATACTAAGGAACTCCGCTCCGATGACTCGCCTCTCGAGATCAGCCCGTTTTCCATCCAGACGCACATCGATGATCTGGGCATTGACGCAGTCACGAAGAAGTTGACGGTTACCTACAAGGATGGATCGGAGCAGATTATCGAAGATGACGACGCAGGGGCGTTCAACTTATATTTTTCTTATACGCGCAATAGCGGAGAGAACATCTGGGTGCCAACGAAGTTGATTGATGTCGACCAAGTGGTCTCAGTAACGCTTGAGGGCACACGCTGCACTTCAACAGGGGGCGCCGAAACGTCGGAACCCTTTACCATCGTCTATTCGTAAGATTTGGGGCCGCTTCCTATTAGGGGAGGCGGCCCATTTTGCATTAAATGGACGGTTAGACCGAGCGATATACTTCCGAAGACGCCGCCGATTTCCATGCGACAGATGAGAGCAGATCAACGCTGGAATGCGACGTTTCCCCAGATAAAACCGACCATAATAAACCTGTCCCTATTTGGAAGGGAACGTTGCCCCAACGAGCACGTCGGATTCCCGGGCCGGGCGGCACAGGGGTTAAGTTTGTCGCGAGTTCCGCACGAGCCGGAGGCCACTTAATGTGGCCTCCGTGCGAGCCAGGACTGTAGAGCAGCAAACTTAAAACCTGGGCCGCCCGGTCCGGGGATCCTCCCAAGCGCACAGGAGGGGATTCCTTTTGTGTAGGCTTTGCGGAAATGTGCCGATTTTAGGATACGCCCGGCGGCGTGGTCTGTTGACGGCACAGCTAACGCCACGTATCCTATCGAACTGCGTGTTTCGTAGGGGGATGCTGACCCCTCGATTCAAGCCGTTGCACTTTACAGAAAGCTGGAATCATTCGAGAAGGAGTACGCTTTGCCTACTATTAACCAGCTGGTTCGCCAGGGCCGTCGTTCCGTGCCCAAGAAGTCCAAGAACGCTGCTCTGCAGCACAACTCCCAGAAGCGCGGCGTGTGCACCCGCGTCTTCACCACGAGCCCCAAGAAGCCGAACTCGGCTCTTCGTAAGGTTGCCCGTGTTCGCCTTGTCAACGGCATCGAAGTTACCGCTTACATCCCGGGTGAGGGCCACAACCTGCAGGAGCACTCCATCGTGCTCGTCCGCGGCGGTCGTGTCCGTGACCTCCCTGGTGTCCGTTATCACGTCATCCGTGGCGCCTACGACGCTGCTCCGGTCCAGAACCGTATGCAGGCCCGTTCCAAGTACGGTGCTAAGCGCCCCAAGGCCAAATAAGCCAGATAACGTTTTGATACTTTCGCCGTGTGCCGCTTAAGCGCCGCACGGTAGACACTTAAGGAGATTTCACATGCCGCGTCGTGCAGCAGCTAATCGTCGTGAGGTTCAGCCTGACGCCGTTTACAACAACCGCCTGGTGACTCAGCTCATCAACAAGGTCCTTCTTGACGGCAAGAAGGCCACCGCTGAGCGCATCGTTTACACCGCTTTCGAGATCGTTGCCGAGAAGTCCGAGGGTGGCGACGCTCTCGCTACCTTCAAGAAGGCTATGGACAACGTCAAGCCCACGCTCGAGGTTAAGCCCAAGCGTGTCGGTGGCGCTACCTATCAGGTCCCGATGGAGGTCAACTCCCGTCGTTCCACCGCTCTGGGCATCCGCTGGATCGTCAACTTCTCCCGCGCTCGCAAGGAGAAGACCATGGCCGAGCGTCTCGCCAACGAGATCCTCGACGCCTCCAACGGCCTGGGCGCTTCCGTCAAGAAGCGTGAGGACGTCTTCAAGATGGCCGAGGCCAACCGCGCGTTCTCTCACTATCGTTGGTAAGTTAAGGTAAGGAACTAACATGGCTAAGCCTAAGTACAAGCTTTCCGATACCCGTAACATCGGCATCATGGCCCACATCGATGCTGGTAAGACCACCACGACCGAGCGTATTCTTTACTACACCGGTAAGACCCACAAGATCGGTGAGGTCCATGAGGGCGCTGCCACCATGGACTGGATGGTTCAGGAGCAGGAGCGCGGCGTAACCATTACCTCCGCTGCTACCACGTGCTTCTGGAACAAGGACGGTAAGGACTACCGCATCCAGATCATCGACACCCCGGGCCACGTTGACTTCACCGCCGAGGTCGAGCGCTGCCTGCGCGTCCTCGATGGTGCCGTCGCCGTCTTCGACGCCGTTGCCGGCGTCCAGCCCCAGTCTGAGACCGTTTGGCGTCAGGCTTCCACCTTCAACGTCCCCCGCATCGCCTTCATCAACAAGTATGACCGCGTGGGCGCTGACTTCTTCAACGCTATCGAGACCATGAAGGACCGTCTCGACGCTAACGCCGTGGCCGCTCAGGTCCCGATGGGCGCCGAGGACAACTTCTGGGGCGTCATCGACCTGGTCACCATGACCGCTTGGGACTTCAAGGCCGACGAGAAGGGCATGACCTACCCCGAGCCGATGGACGAGATCCCGTCTGAGTTTGCCGACATCGCTGCCACCAAGCGCGAGGAGCTCCTCGACGCTGCTGCCAGCTTTGACGACGAGCTCATGGAGAAGATCCTCATGGAGGAGGACTTCACCGTCGAGGAGCTCAAGGCTGCTCTGCGCAAGGGTGTTCTGGCCAACGAGCTTAACCTCGTCTTCGTGGGCTCCGCCTACAAGAACAAGGGCGTCCAGGAGCTGCTCGACGCTGTCGTCGACTACCTGCCCAGCCCGCTCGACGTTGAGGCCGTCACCGGTACCGATCCGGACACCGGCGAGGAGATCCAGCGTCATCCTTCCTTCGACGAGCCCTTCTCCGGCCTGGTCTTCAAGATCATGACCGACCCGTTCGTCGGTAAGCTCACCTACGTCCGCGTTTACTCCGGCCGCGCCGAGTCCGGCTCCTACGTGGTCAACGCTTCCAACGGTCAGCGCGAGCGCCTCGGCCGCATTCTCGAGATGAACGCCGCCGAGCGTATCGACCGTGACGACGCTGCCGCCGGCGACATCGTCGCTTGCGTCGGCTTCAAGAACTCCACCACCGGTGACACCCTGTGCGCCGAGGGCAAGGAGATCGTCCTCGAGAAGATCGAGTTCGCTAAGCCCGTTATCGACGTTGCCATTGAGCCCAAGACCAAGGCCGAGCAGGACAAGATGTCCCTGGCTCTGACCAAGCTCGCCGAGGAGGACCCGACCTTCCAGGTGTCCACCAACCACGAGACCGGCCAGACCATCATCGCCGGCATGGGCGAGCTGCACCTCGAGATCATCGTCGACCGTCTGCTCCGTGAGTTCAAGGTTGACGCTAACGTTGGTAAGCCCCAGGTTGCCTACCGCGAGACCGCTGGTCACGACGTCGAGAAGGCTGAGGGCAAGTTCGTCCGTCAGTCCGGTGGTCGCGGTCAGTACGGCCACGCCGTCATCAAGCTCGAGAAGATGGAGGAGGGCTTCGGCTACGAGTTCGTCAACGCTATCGTCGGCGGCGTCGTGCCCAAGGAGTACATCCCGTCCATCGACAAGGGCATCCAGGAGGCCCTGAACACCGGTGTTATCGCCGGCTTCCCGGTCCTCGACGTCAAGGTCACCCTGTTCGACGGTTCTTACCACGAGGTCGACTCCTCCGAGGCCGCCTTCAAGATCGCCGGTTCCATGGCTATCAAGGACGCCCTCAAGAAGTCCGATCCGCAGCTGCTCGAGCCGATCATGGCTGTCGAGGTCGAGACCCCCGAGCAGTACATGGGCGACGTTATGGGCAACCTCTCCGGTCGCCGCGGCAAGATCGAGGGCATGGAGGATCGCAAGAACAGCAAGCTCATCCGTGCCAAGGTGCCGCTGGGCGAGATGTTCGGTTACGCTACCGACCTTCGCTCCCAGACCCAGGGCCGTGCATCCTACACGATGCAGTTCGACTCTTATGAGCCCGCGCCCAAGTCCATCGTGGACGAGGTCATGAGCAAGAACGCCTAAGTTCGAGCTCCCTGTTACGTAATCCGCGAGAACATCTCTCGCACTCTTTGGAGGTTTAAGTTGGCTACCCAGAAGATCCGCATTCGCCTCAAGGGCTATGATCACGAGGTCGTCGATCAGTCCGCGAAGCTCATCGTCGAGACCGCTCAGAAGACCGGCGCTCGCGTTTCCGGTCCTGTCCCCCTGCCCACCGAGCGCAACCTGTACACGGTTATCCGCTCGCCGCACGTGAACAAGGACTCCCGTGAGCAGTTCGAGATGCGCACCCATAAGCGCCTCATCGACATCCTCGACCCCACCTCGGGCACCGTTGATTCGCTCATGCGTCTCGACCTACCCGCTGGCGTCGACATCGACATCAAGCTCTAAGCGATATCGCTCATAGCTTACAGAGCCCCGCTGCCATTACGGTAGCGGGGCTCTTTTGTTTTGCATGATGGCCTTGGGGGACCGGGTAATGCTGTCGAGCGGGTGGCTGTGGCGCCTTATTTACCCATGGGACGCAGCGATGCCTCCTCAAAATGGAAGGAACGCAAGCCGTCTTCCATTTCGATACACGCGCGACCAAAGGCATCGACCGTTTGAAAGATGCCACGCGCCAGCTCGTCACCGGCAGGGGAACGGGCGATAACGTGCTCCCCAATCCAATTGAGATGAGCGACATACTCATCGTGGACGGGTGCGATCGGACCGGCGTCTTCTTCCATGGCGTTGAGTAGATCCGCCCACGCGTCCACAGTGTTTACGACGGTGTGATAGACCTCCTTGAGCAGCACATCGACGGTGGGAACATTCTCGTTGAAGTCTGACAGACCGATTGCCGGCAGGCCGCCATCGGGAACCTCTTGGGGCGTGTAGTTTACGTTGACGCCAATGCCGCAGACGGCAAAGGGCATGCCCATGTTGTCACGAGCCGCCTCGACCAAGATGCCGCCGAGTTTGCGCCCTCGCGCGACGAGGTCGTTGGGCCATTTGAGGCCGATCTCGTTAGCAAGACCTTGCGCCTCGAGCGCCTCGAGCACCGCTAAGCCGCTGATGGCGGCAAGACCAGAGTACTTGGCGGGATCAACACGTGGACGTAGGACAATCGAGAGCAACAGGTTGCCGGCGGTTGAATCCCACTTGTGGCCGCGTCGGCCGCGTCCTGCCGTTTGCGCGCGGGCTGCAAGCCCCGTGCCGTGCGGCGCTCCCTGTTTTCCTGCTTCGAGCAGGTCGTCGTTGGTCGATCCGGTTACGTCGACTATCGTTAATTGGGCATCCATAGCGGCTGCTACCTCCTTAATGAATAAGTGAATGACGCGAATGGTGTCGAGAGATAGACACAATGTGAAGCCTTTGTCGCATTTGGACAATTTAATGTTAACACGTCAACAAAGCGAAGAATGCGCTATCCTCTCTTGGTCGATGTAAACACGTCAACAACTCAAAGGAGGTTAGTGATGGGTTTCACGATTCTTGGAACAGGCTCGGCGCTTCCCAAGTGCAGTGTTTCCAATGACGAGCTGTCCGAGTTCCTCGATACCTCGGATGAGTGGATTTTTACCCGCACAGGCATCAAGAGCCGCCATGTGTGCACCACCGAGTCACTCGACGACCTTGCCGTGGCGGCGAGCGAGCAAGCGCTCCAGACGTCCGGAATCGATGCGAGCCAGCTGGATCTTATCGTCTGTTCGACGACGACGGGCGATCATCTCGTTCCTGCCGAAGCGTGCGCCATTGCTGAGCGCCTGGGTGCCACATGTCCTGCTTTCGACGTTTCGGCGGCTTGTGCCGGCTTCGTATTTGCGCTCGATGTCGCCGAGGGCTATATCGCCCGCGGTCGTGCCAGGCGCGTGCTTATTGTTGCTGCCGAGCAGATGACGCGCGCGCTCGACTGGACCGACCGTGCCACCTGCGTGCTCTTTGGCGATGGCGCGGGTGCTGCGGTCATAGAGGCTGGGGGAGAGAATCCCCTCGCCGTTGAGCTTTCGACGTCGCCTGACGTCGAAACACTGCGCGTCCCCGGATTGGCGGGCTCCTCGCCGTATAAGACGGCGCAGGACCGCGAAAGCGTGCTTTCCATGAACGGCCGTCGCGTCTTCAAGTTTGGCGTCAATGCCATCTGCGACACGGTCAACAAGCTCGTTTGCGACGCGAGCATCGCGGTCGAGGACATCGACCACTTTGTATTCCATCAGGCTAACGAACGAATCTTGAGCCAGGCGGTCAAGCGCTTAGGCGTGCCGGACGACCGTGTGGTCCGAACGTTGCGTGAAACCGGCAACATCTCGAGCGCCTGTATTCCGCTTGCTCTCGATCGACTGGCAAATACCGGCGCACTGAATGCGGGCGACACCATCGCCCTCGTTGGATTTGGCGCCGGCTTGGATGTAGGTGGCTATCTACTTCGCTGGAAGTAGCTGCACATAGGAAATGAAAACGCCCCTGGGGCACAAACAAAGGAGAACTACCATGGCAGATCAGAAGACCTTCGAGCGCGTTTGCGACGTTATCCGCGAGACCGCCGGCCTTGACGATGTCGAGATGAAGCCCGAGTCCACGCTCGAGGAGATTGGCCTCGACAGCCTGGGTACCGTCGAGATCCTCGTTGCCGTCGAGGACGAGTTTGGCATTGAGCTCGATACCGAGGAGAACCCCAAGACGGTCGGCGAGTTCGTCGATACGGTCGAGGCGGCATTGGAGAAGTAGTGATGCTCAAGTCTCCTCTCTGCGATCTGCTCGGCATCGAAAAGCCTGTGTTCCAGGGCGGCATGGCCTGGATTGCTGACGCCTCGCTGGCATCGGCCGTGTCCGAGGCAGGCGGCTTAGGCATTATCGCGGCCATGAATGCCGATGCCAACTGGCTGCGCGATCAGATTCACGAGCTGCGCGCCAAGACGGATAAGCCCTTTGGCGTCAACGTTATGCTCATGAGCCCGTTTGTCGACGAGGTCGCACAAGTGGTGATTGATGAGCGGGTGCCCGTTGTGGTGACCGGCGCCGGCAATCCCACCAAGTACATGAAGGCGTGGAACGAGGCGGGCATCAAGGTCATCCCGGTCGTTGCCTCGGTGGCGCTGGCGCGTCTCGTGGCGCGTCGCGGGGCCACCGCCGTGGTTGCCGAAGGCACCGAATCAGGCGGCCATATTGGCGAGACCTCGACGATGGCACTGGTGCCGCAGGTTGTCGATGCGGTCGATATTCCCGTGGTCGCGGCTGGCGGTATCGCCGATGGCCGCGGTGTGGCGGCCGCCTTTATGCTCGGCGCTGCCGGCGTCCAGGTGGGAACACGCTTTCTGGTCGCAAACGAGTGCACCGTATCCGAACAGTACAAAGAGCTGGTGCTCAAGGCAGGCGACACGTCGACGCGCGCGACCGGTCGCTCGACGGGACATCCGGTTCGAGCCCTCAAGAGCCCCTTCACCAACGCGTATGCCAAGAACGAGGCGGCGGGCGCAAGTCCCGAGGAGCTCGGGGCCATGGGCACGGGTGCGCTTCGCAAGGCGGCAAAGGACGGTAATTACGAAGAGGGTTCGTATTTGTGCGGACAGATTGCCGGCATGGTCAACGAGCGCCAGAGCGCTCGCGAAATCGTCGACGATCTGGTCGGCGGCGCCGAGCATGTCCTGAAGGGTGCGTCCGCATGGGTAGCGTAGCGTTTCTGTTTGCCGGTCAGGGTGCCCAGCACCCCGCGATGGGCGTCGACCTCATCGAAGCATCGCCGGCGGCTGCCGAGGTGTTCGCCATTGCCGACGAGGTGCGCCCGGGGACCAGCGAGCAGTGCCGGAGCGCCTCCAAGGAGGAGCTCTCGCAGACCGAGAACACGCAGCCTTGCGTGTTCGTGCACGACTTGGCTGTCGCCGTCGCCCTGCGCGAGCGCGGCGTGGTGCCTGCCGCCTGTGCGGGATTCTCGCTGGGCGAGGTCGCTGCACTCACCTTTGCGGGGGCATTCGATACGCGAGCGGGTTTTGAGCTCGTATGTGAGCGCGCGGCATTGATGGCCACGGCGGCCGAGCGTCACCCCGGCGGCATGCGCGCCGTCATCAAACTCGATGCGGCGCAGGTCGAGGGCTTGGCAAAACAGGCCGGCGAGGACTGCTGGCCGGTCAACTACAACAGCCCCCAGCAGACGGTTGTGGCCGGAGCGCCCGAGGCGCTGCAGGAGCTCGACGTTCTAGTGAAAGAGGCTGGCGGTCGCGCCATGAAGGTCGCGGTGTCGGGTGCATTCCATGGCCCCTATATGGCCGAGGCGACCTGTGGCCTTGCTGCATATATCGAGGCCGGTCACGCGCCGTCCCCGCTGCTCATTCCTGTTATGGCAAATATGACAGCGGCGCCCTATCCGGCCGACCCGCAGGCGGCAGCGGAGATGCTTGCCAACCAGGTGAGTCATGCCGTGCGCTGGGTCGACACGCTGCATGCTCTGCAGGATCAAGGCATCGATACGTTTATTGAGGTCGGCCCTGGCAAAACGCTGTCCGGCTTGGTCAAGCGTACGTTGAGCGACGTTCGCGTGTATTCGTGCGAAACGGCAGAACAGGTCGCAGCTATTGCCAACGAGCTCGCATAGCCCATAGGGCTGTAACCCGAAAGGAATGACATGGGCAACTTGAACAACGGCGCGCTCGAGCGCATCGACTCGCGTCGCGTGGCGCTGGTCACGGGCGCCTCGCGCGGTATCGGTCGCGCTTGTGCCGTGGGCCTGGCGGAGGACGGCTTTGATATCGCCGTCATCTATGCCGGAAGCGTCGATGCGGCGCGTGAGACGTGCGAAGCCTGCGAGGCGGCTGGCGCCACGGCGCGCGCATATCAATGTGACGTGGCCGAGCCCGATGCCGTCAACGCGTGCGTGGAGACGGTCCTCAACGACTTTGGCTCCATTTGGGCGCTTGTCAACAACGCCGGCATCACCCGCGATGGCCTGCTCATGCGTATGGGCGACGATGCCTTCGACCGCGTGCTCGATGTCAATCTCAAGGGAACATTCAATATGACGCGCGCGCTCACCAAGACCTTTATGCGCCAGCGCGGCGGTTGCGTCGTCAACATGAGCTCGGTCGTGGGCCTGATGGGCAATGCCGGGCAAGCCAACTACGCTGCTTCCAAGGCAGGCGTGATAGGGCTTACCAAGGCGGTGGCGCGCGAGCTTGCGCCTCGTGGCGTACGAGCGAACGCGGTCGCCCCCGGGTTTGTCGAGACAGATATGACGGCAAAGCTCTCGGAGAAGGTGCGTACAGCAACCGAGGAACAGATTCCCCTTAAGCGCATGGCACGTCCCGAGGAAGTGGCCGGCGTGGTGCGCTTTTTAGCGAGCGATGCGGCTGCTTACATTACGGGCGAGGTCGTGCGCGTCGACGGCGGAATGGCGATGTAGAAACCAGGGCCGAAGAACGGCTTGGATGAGGAGACCATGATGGAACAGAGAGTTGCAATCACCGGCATCGGTGCCGTATCGCCGCTCGGCAACACCGCGCTTGCCACCTGGGCGGCCATGTGCGCCGGGACCTGTGGCATCGGCCCGATCACGCACTTCGATACCGATGCGTTTACCGTCAAGGTGGCGGCCGAAGTCAAGGGCTTTGACGGCAACGAGTACTTTGGCAAGCGTGACGCCAAGCATCTGGACCCCTGCGTTCAGTTTGCGATGGCGGCTTCGGACGAGGCAATGCACGATGCGGGCTTTGATGTCGAAGGCGCCATCGATCGTGAGCGCCTGGGCGTCTACGTGGGCTCGGGCGTGGGCGGCATGACGACGCTCGTCGACAACGTCCACACGATCGCCGATCGTGGACCTCGCCGCGCATCGCCCTATATGATTGCGATGATGATCCCCAACATGGCTTCGGGCAATATCGCGATCCGCCACAAGGCAAAGGGACCGACCCTGCCAGTCGTGACTGCTTGCGCGACCTCGGCCCATGCGGTGGGCGAGGCGTTCCGCGCCATCAAGCACGGCTATGCCGACGCGATCCTCGCGGGCGGCGCCGAGGCGGCCATTATCCCCGATGCCGTTGCAGGCTTTACGTCCTGCCGCGCATTGACCACCAACCCCGATCCTGCGACGGCTTGCCGCCCGTTCGATGCAGACCGCGACGGCTTTGTGATGGGCGAGGGCGCTTGCGTGCTGGTACTCGAGAGCATGGAACATGCGCAGGCGCGCGGTGCGCACATTTATGCCGAGGTCGTGGGCTACGGCAACACCGATGATGCTTATCACATCACGAGCCCCGATCCCGAGGCTGCCGGCATTGCCCGCGCGATATCGCTGGCGGTGGCCGAGGGCGACGTCAAGCCTTCCGAGGGCCTCTACATCAATGCCCACGGCACCTCGACCAAGCTTAATGATTCGTCCGAGACGGCGGGCATTAAGCGAGCGCTCGGCGAGGACGCGGCGCGCGCCGCACATGTCTCGTCGACCAAGTCGATGACGGGGCACATGATCGGTGCCACGGGGGCCATTGAGGTCATGGCCTGCGCCATGGCACTCGAGCAGGGCGTGGTGCCGCCGACCATTAACTACCACACGCCCGATTCCGCCTGCGATCTTGATTACACGCCCAATCGCGCGGTTCGCGCCGACCTTACCTGGGCGCTTTCGACCAACCTAGGCTTTGGCGGGCACAACGCCGCCATCGCGCTGCGTAGATATACGAGGAGCTAGAGCATGGATTCCAAAAGACTTGCCGAGATAGCCGATGTGATGGAGGACCGCGGCCTCACGCGCGTACGCGTTGAGGAGCCCGATGGCACCGCGGTCGAACTCGAGCGCGCGAGTGTGGCGCAGCCGGTTGCCGTGCCCATGCCTATGCCGGGTGCCGTGGCCGCTCCGGCGGTGGCTCCTGTCGCCATGCCTGCCGCCGCGCCGGAGCCCGCCGCGCAGGGGCCTGCCGCCGCGCCGGAGCCCAAGGGCACCGAGGTGACTGCTCCCATGGTGGGAGTCTTCTATGCTGCCCCTGCGCCGGGCGACGAGCCGTTTGTGCGCGTGGGCTCCAAGGTCAAGGCCGGCGAGACCCTTTGCATCATCGAGGCCATGAAGGTTCTCAACGAGGTGACGGCCGAGGCAGACGGCGAGGTGCTCGAGATCTGCGTGGCCGATGGCGACCTCGTGGAGTTTGGCAGCTGCCTCATGAGGATCGGATAGGTGATATCCATGAACAAAGAAGAGCTCAAGAAGCTGTTGCCGCATCGCGAGCCGATGCTTTTGCTCGACGAAGCCGAGCTGGTGGGCGACGAGGCCCACGGCAAGATCACGATTACGGGTGACGAGTACTTTTTGCAGGGACATTTTCCGGGAAACCCGGTCGTCCCCGGCGTGATTCAGTGCGAGATGCTCGCCCAGAACTGCTGCGTGCTGCTGATGGGCGATGAGGAGGCGCGCGGCGCGACGCCGTTCTACACGAGTCTGGACAAGGTGCGCTTTAAGCGTCCGGTGCGCCCGGGCGACACGGTGGATCTGGTGTGCTCCATCACGCGTGCGCACGGGCCGTTCCGCTTTGCGACGGGTACTGCGAGCGTCAACGGTGAGGTTTGCTGCCGCGCCGATATGTCTTTTGCACTCATGCACGAAAGTTAAGGAAGGCTTCATGTTCGACAAAGTGCTCATCGCCAACCGCGGCGAAGTCGCGGTCCGTGTTATCCGCGCGTGCCGCGATATGGGCATCAAGACCGTCGCCGTTTATTCCACGGCCGATGCGGACGCGCTACACGTGCAGCTTGCCGACGAGGCGTATTGCATCGGCGGCCCGCGTCTTGCCGAGAGCTACCTCAACGACGATGCCGTGCTCACCTGTGCCGTAAAGTCGGGAGCTAAGGCAATTCATCCCGGCTATGGCTTTTTCTCAGAGAAGGCGAGCTTCGTGCGCGACTGCGACAAATACGGTCTGGCGTTTGTCGGTCCTTCGGCCGAGGTGATCGACAGCATGGGCGACAAGGACGCCGCACGCCGAACGGCTGCTGCCGCGGGCGTGCCCATCGTGCCGGGCTGCGATTTGCTCAAAAGCCCCGAGGAGGCGACGGCCGAGGCCGAGCGCATCGGCTGTCCCGTGCTCATCAAGGCGCGTGCCGGCGGTGGCGGTCGCGGCATTCGCAAGGTCGAGCGCGTGGAAGACGCGGCAAAGGCGTTCATCGAGGCGCGTGCCGAGGGCGAGGCCGTTTTTGGCGACGGCGAGTGCTACATGGAGAAGTTCGTCGCGCCGGCGCATCACGTTGAGGTACAGATTATGGCCGATAAGCAGGGCCATGTGTTTTCACTCGGCGAGCGCGAGTGCTCGGTGCAGCGCCGCAACCAAAAGCTGATCGAGGAGAGCCCCGCGCCGTGCCTCGACGGACGCGACGATATTCGCGCGCGCATGCACAAGGCCGCGCGCGACTTGGCTCGTGCCGTCGGTTATGAGGGCGCTGGCACCATCGAGTTTTTGTACTCAGATGACGGCAATTTCTACTTTATGGAAATGAACACGCGCTTGCAGGTGGAGCATCCGGTTACGGAGTTTGTGACCGATACCGACCTGGTTAAGTGGCAGCTGCGCGTGGCTGCCGGCCAGCCTCTGCCCTTTGAGCAGGAGGACGTACCGGTCCGCAACCACGCCATGGAGTGCCGCATCAATGCCGAAACGCCGGACTTTCTACCGTCATGTGGAACGGTCACCGCGTTGCGTGTGCCGGGTGGTCCGCGCGTGCGCTGGGATTCCGCCATGTTTACCGGAGCGAAAGTTCCGCCGTACTACGACTCCATGCTCGGCAAGCTCATCGTGTGCGCGCCCACGCGTGACGGTGCCATTCGCAAGATGCGCTCGGCCCTGGGCGAGCTCGTGATTGAGGGCGTGAGCGAAAATAGCGAGCTTCAGCTCGACGTGCTGGCAAACGACGAGTTTTTGTCGGGCATGTATCACACCGATCTGATGGGGCATCTCTATGCTGATGAATAGAAAAGCGAAGACGGTCAATGTCCTTGAGGGGCCGATAACCGAGTCGTGCGCCGAGTTCCCCGCGCGCCACGTGTTTGTCAAATGCCCGGAGTGCCGCCGTGTGATCGATGAGGCGCGCCTGCACGACAACCTCGAGGTCTGCCCTCGTTGCGGCAAACACTTTCGCGTGAGCGGTCGCGCGCGCATGCGCATGACGGTCGACGCGGGTACCTTTGAGGAATGGGATGCCAATCTGGCGTCGAAGGACTTCCTCTCGTTTCCCGGTTATGCCGACAAGCTTAAGAGCGTGAGCGAGCGTTCGGGCGAGCGCGATGCCGTTGTGTGCGGCAGGGGCAAAATCTGCGGCTGCGATACCGCGCTCTTCTTTATGGATGCCAACTTTATGATGGGCTCAATGGGCTCCGTGGTGGGCGAGAAGATCTGTCGTGTCTTTGAGCGCGCGGCCGAGTTGGGGCTGCCGGTCGTTGGCTTTACCGTATCGGGCGGCGCCCGCATGCAGGAGGGCGTGACCTCGCTCATGCAGATGGCCAAGATTTCTGCGGCGGTTAGGCGCCACAGCGAGGCGGGCGGCCTGTATATCACGGTGCTCACCGATCCCACGACCGGAGGTGTAACCGCGAGCTTTGCCATGGAGGGCGACATTATCCTGGCCGAGCCCGATGCCCTGACGGCATTTGCCGGCCCGCGCGTGATCGAGCAGAACATGCACAAGCGTCTGCCCAAGGGATTCCAGCGTTCCGAGTTTTTGCTGGAGCACGGCTTTTGCGATGCCGTTGTTCCGCGTGGTGAGATTGCGCTCACGGTAGGCGAGCTGCTGGCGCTGCACGAAGGGCACGCGCCCGGCCTGGGGGCACCGCATGAGATCGTGCATACGGGTCGTCGCGACAAAAAGCTGGGACACTTGTTTAAGCGCTCGGTCGCACCAAAAAGCGCGCTCGAAATCGTCAAACAGACTCGCTCGGCGAACCGCGCCACGGCAGGCGAGATGATCTCGTTGGGTCTCGACGGATTCGTAGAGCTGCACGGCGACCGCTACTTTGGCGACGATGCTGCCGTGGTGGGTGGCATTGGCTGGAAAGACGGGCGACCCGTGACGGTTATCGCCATCGAGCGCGGTACCACGACCAAAGAGCGCATGCGTCGCAACTTTGGTATGGCACATCCCGAGGGCTACCGCAAGGCACGTCGCCTGATGCACCAAGCCGAGAAATTTGGTCGGCCGGTTCTGTGCCTGGTTGATACTTCGGGCGCGTTTTGCGGCATCGGTGCCGAGGAGCGCGGCCAGGGCGAGGCGATTGCCCAGAATCTCATGGAGATGAGCGGCCTTAAGACGCCGATTGTCTCGGTGGTGACAGGCGAGGGCGGCTCTGGTGGCGCGCTGGCGCTGTCCGTGGCCGACCGCATCCTGATGCTCTCGAGCTCGGCCTATTCGGTCGTGAGCCCCGAGGCCTGTGCGTCGATCCTGTGGAAGGATACCGAGCGCGCGAATGAGGCCGCCGAGGCGCTTAAGCTCACGGCCCCCGATCTGTTGGTGCTCGGCATTATCGATGGCATTGTTGACGATAGGGGCCTGTCGCATGAGGAGATCGCCGGTGCCGTCATGTCCTCGGCATTTGATGCCTTCGATACGCTTGGGCAGCTCGACGACGCGACCCTCACAAACCTCCGCTACGAAAAGTACCGCGCAATCGGTCAGTACCGCACGATGTGACAAAGGGACAGCCCGCATGTCACATTGGGAAAGGCGTTCCATGTCACAAGTTTCTAACACCTCGTTTACAACGACGGTTTCATCAAACGCCATGGCCGTGGTGGACTATCTGTCCAAAAGCATGATGTCGGCGCTGCCGTTTATTGTTTGCGCGGCGTTGTTCCGCACCGCCGCCGTCATTATGGGCGAAGGCATGCTGGGCCTGTGGTCTGCCGATTCCGAAATCTATCGCCTGTTCTACAGTTGGCTCTATAACGCCGGCTACTACTTTTTGCCCATTTATCTTGGTTGGGCGGCCGCCCGCCAGCTCGGTTGCTCGGAGCAGTTGGGCATGATGCTGGGCGGCGTATTGATTGCGCCCGATCTGCTTAAGCTCGTCGATGCCGCATCGACGACGGGGGCAGCGATGACTTTCGTGTATGGTCTGCTTCCCGCGCCGGTCAACGATTACACAACGACTGTTATTCCGGTTCTCATCTCGGTACCCGTGCTATGGCGAGTGGAGTGTTTCTTCCAGCGCGTTATCCCTAGGGCCGTGGCGTTTTCGTTTGTTCCGTTTGCAACCATGCTCGTCATGGTTCCGGTCTCGCTGTGTATTACGGCGCCGGCGGGCAGCTATCTGGGCATGCTGTTGGGGCAGCTTATGTTTATGCTTGGCAATTCCGGTGGCATCGTGTCGCTGCTCACGCTTATGGGACTTGCCGCGGGTTGGGAGTTTCTTAAGATCGCGGGTGTCAGCAACGTTGTCCTATCGCTCGCCTATGCGCAGTTTATGAGTGTGGGAACGGATTCGTGCATTCTGATCGCTGCGACGATGGCGACGTTCGCCGTTTGGGGCATGCCCTTTGGCGCGTCGCTCCGCGTTGTGGATAAGGACGAGAAGGCGCTCATGCTGGGCTATTCGATCTCGGGCGTGCTTGGCGGCGTAAGCGAGCCGGCGCTGTACGGCTGCGGCTTTAAATATGGCAGGTGTCTGACATGCATGGCCATTGGCGGCGCCGTCGGAGGCCTTGTTGCGGCCGTGGGCCACGTTACGGCCTATACCATCGGCATGACGAATGTCCTTATGGTCATTGGCTTTGCCACGGGCGGCATCTCGAATCTGCTGTGGTGCTGCGCTGCCGGCGGCGCAGCATTTGCGGTGTCTGCGGCGCTGAGCTGCTGTTTTGGCGTGGTGCCGACAAAGATGCAGGCGGCAGAAGACGCAGCTGATTCGCTCGAAACAGTGGCGAGCGCTGCTGAAGCAAGCGCATAAATCGATCGACAAAGGGGCAGTCCCGCATGGCACATTCCAAGGTCGTGGCCCGTGTGGGTTGCGGCCTTTTTGTATCTGGGGGGCAAAGTGGCTACACTACAATCCGTTTGAGCAATAGATATATAGGTAGTACCGTGGGGACTGATGAGGATGGTCGAGTGGATTGTTCGTCGTGCGCAGGGCGACCGTGCGCGCGTGGGAACGTTGACGGGCATAGTGTGTATTCTCGCTAATGTTGCGCTTTGCGCTGCGAAGGGTGCAATTGGCGTGCTGTCGGGATCGGTTTCGATTGTGGCGGACGCCATGAACAACCTGTCCGATGCCAGCTCGAACATCGTGAGCGTGCTTGGCTTTAAGCTGGCGGGCAAGCCGGCCGACCCCGAGCATCCTTACGGACATGGCCGCTACGAGTATCTCTCGGGTCTGGTCGTGGCGGCGCTCGTGCTGCTGATTGGCGTTGAGCTGGTGAAGTCCTCGGTTGAGCGCATCATCCACCCCGAACCTGTCGAGTTCTCGCTTGCCCTGGTGGCAGTCTTGGTGCTTTCGATGATTGTTAAGCTCTGGATGGCGGCCCTCAACCAAAAGCTCGGCGATCGCATTGAGTCCGAGACGCTGCATGCGACCGCTCAGGACTCAAAGAACGATGTCCTAGCTACGGGTGCCGTGCTGGCGTGCGCAATTGTTTCGCAGGTGACGCACATCAATCTTGACGCATGGGTCGGCCTTGCCGTTGGCGCCTATATCGGCTGGAGCGGCTTTGAGCTCATCCTGGATACGGTGAGCCCGCTTTTGGGCCAGGCACCCGATCCAAAGCTGGTCAAGCACATTCGAGACAAGATCATGAGCTACCCCGGCGTTTTGGGCGTTCACGATTTGATGGTTCACGACTACGGCCCGGGCAGGAAGTTCGCAAGCGCTCACGCCGAGATGGCAGCCGAGGCCAGCCCGCTGGAAAGTCACGACACGCTCGATAACATCGAGCAGTCGTTTAGGGTCGAAGACGGCATGATCGTCACGCTCCATTACGATCCCATCGTGACCGACGATCCAAAGGTGGCGAGCATGCGTCTGCGCATCAACGCTATGGCTCAAGAGATTGATAGCCGCCTCTCGATCCACGACCTACGCTGTGTTCCGGGCCCCACGCATACCAACGTGATCTTTGACTGCGTACGTCCCTCGGATTTGGCGATGAGCGCCGAGGACCTGAAGCGCGCGCTGGCGAAACGGGTCGAATCGGAATATCCCAAGTCGGTCGCCAAGATCACGATCGACGAAGACTACGTAGGCCATACCCACGAGTAGGGCTGTGCCAGCAAAGCAAGTTATACAGAAGGGGAGAGCATGAAGCGTCTATATCTACTCCGCCACGGTCAGACAGAATTCAACGTTAAAAAGCTCGTCCAGGGCCGCTGCGATTCTCCGTTGACCGATCTGGGCCGCAAGCAAGCGGGAATGGCAGCCGCATGGCTCAAAGCCCACGGCGTCGTCCCCGACAAAGTGGTCTCTTCGCCCTTAGGCCGAGCCATGGACACGGCAAGTCTCGTCGCAACCGAACTCCTCGGCCGGGATGCAGCAGTCGAGCCCTGCGAAGGCATCATCGAGCGCAGCTACGGCACCTTCGAAGAAGGCCCCCACGACGCCCTACCCACCGACGTCTGGGACCCCGGCGAGGACCTGATCCCATTTGGCGGAGAAGGAAGCCATGCCCTGCAGGAGCGCATGGTGGGCACCCTCACCAATCTCATGGGCTCTGAGGGCATCGAAACCCTTCTAGCAGTAAGCCACGGCAGCGCCAGCCGCCAATTCATCAAAGCTGCAGCCCCAGAGGGCTTCGAGTTCCCAACAAAACTCCCCAACTGCGCCATCATGATTTTCGATTTCGAAGAGGAAAAGTCGGGAGAAGAAGGCAACGCGCCCCAATCCAAGTTTATCTTGCAGCAAATCATCGATCCTCAACAAAGTAATTAGCTGAGCGAGCAGAGTTAAGCAGACATCAACGTGTCGTCTCCCGAGCACGGCGGAGGGCCGGAGAAATATATTAAGGTCATCGCGAGTTCCGCACGCAAAGGAGAGCACTTAATGTGCTCTCCGTCTTGCGCAGGACTGTAGAGCAGGGACCTTAATATATTTCTCCGGCCCTCCGCCGTGCTCGGGAGCCATCCACGCACTTTACCTGCGTAAACAATGTGAGTGAAATATGAATCTCGATGGATACGCCCGCAGCCGTGTATACTAAACAGCTGTGTGAAACCAGGGGAGTATTCTGGCTGGACAAAATGCCTGCTTAATAGGGTTGTCAGGTAGTCCGGGCGCAATACAAGACTGGGGAGCACGTCGTGTAAGTAGTGGTCCTCTAGGGGCGTACGCTCGGTGGTGTACGCATTGTCCCAAGACCACGCGAGAGTTGGGATCATATCTTGATCAGCATGATTCTCGGCCGCAAGATTGGCATGACCCAGGTTTGGGACGAGGACGATAACGTCGTTCCCGTCACGGTCATCCAGGCTGGCCCCTGCGCTGTCTCGCAGGTTAAAACTCAGGCAACCGACGGCTATGACGCCGTCCAGATCGGTTTCGGCGACATCAAGGCCAAGAACGTGAACAAGCCCATGGCTGGTCACTTCGCCAAGGCTGGCGTCGAGCCTGTCCGCTTCCTTCGTGAGGTCCGCGTCGAGAACGGCGAGGAGCACAAGGTCGGCGAGGTCGTCACCGTCGCTGATTTCGCTGATGTCGAGAAGGTCGACGTCATCGGTACCTCCAAGGGTAAGGGCTTCCAGGGTCGCATCAAGCGCTGGGGTCAGCGCCGCGGTCCTATGACGCATGGTTCTCACTTCCAGCGTCACCCCGGTTCTATCGGTCAGTGCGCCTATCCTGCGCGCGTCCTCAAGGGCGTCAAGATGGCCGGTCACATGGGTAACGAGCGCGTTACCGTCAAGAACCTTTCCGTTGTCCGCATCGATGCCGAGCAGAACCTCATCTTGGTCAAGGGCGCTGTCCCGGGTGCCAAGAATGGTCTCGTCGCCATCCGTATGGCCTAAGGGCCCAGCCCATTTAGCCCAGCGTCATACCAAGGAGAACACTTAAATGGCAAAGTTTGAAGTAAAGAACAGCGAGGGCAAGAAGGTCGCCGAGGCCGAGCTCGCCGCTGAGGTGTACGGCATCGAGCCGAACATCCACGTTATGCACCACATCGTCAAGTGCCAGATGGCCTCTTGGCGTCAGGGCACCCAGTCCGCTAAGGGCCGCTCTGAGGTTTCCGGTGGCGGCAAGAAGCCTTGGCGTCAGAAGGGCACCGGCCGTGCCCGCCAGGGTTCCATCCGTGCTGCCCAGTGGCGTCACGGTGGCGTTGTCTTCGCCCCCAAGCCCCGTTCCTACGCTAAGCGTATGAACAACAAGGAGGTCAAGCTGGCTATGCGCTCCGCGCTGTCCGCCAAGCTGGCCGATGGCGAGCTCGTGCTCGTCGACGACTACGGCTTCGAGAAGCCTTCCACCAAGGCTGCCGTTGCCATGCTCAAGGCTCTCGGCCTTGAGGGCAAGCGTCTGACCATCATCGTTCGCGATGAGGACGTCAACGCCTACCTGTCGTTCCGCAATATTCCCAAGACGTTCATCATCACCGCTGACGAGGCCAACACCTACGATCTCGTCAACAACAACGCTGTGCTGATGCCCGCCGACATCGCCGCTCACTTCGGGGAGGTGCTTGCATAAATGACCGCCCACGAGATCATCATCCGTCCGATCGTGTCCGAGCGTTCCTTCTCCGGCATGGAGCAGAACAAGTACACGTTCGAGGTCGCCAAGGATGCTAACAAGTATCAGATCAAGGACGCTGTCGAGGAGATCTTCGGCGTCAAGGTCGTTCGCGTGAACACCTTGACGGTCAAGCCCAAGACCAAGCGCGTGCGCTATGTCGCCGGCAAGACCCGTTCTTGGAAGAAGGCCATCGTCACGCTGGCCGAGGGCGACACCATCGAGGTCTTTGGCAACCAGGCCTAAGACTCGCTGCTGTTGAGTGAGCTCATGCCTCCCAAATAGGGGAGGCGAGAGCTCAAGGTTTCGGGCGTATAAAATGGACACGCCCGGAACCGTGTATACGTCCGGTGTCATCGCACCCGAGGCAGAACCTCGAATCCCTGTCTGCGATGGCTAACGGATTCCTATTGAAAGGGATTGTAATGGCTGTAAAGCACCTTAAGCCGACCTCCGCTGGTAGGCGTTGGCAGACGATCTCCGATTTCTCCGAGATCACCTGCATCAAGCCCGAGAAGTCCCTTCTCGAGCCCCTGCCCAAGAAGGCCGGTCGTAACAACAACGGCCGCATCACCACCCGCCACCAGGGCGGCGGCGTGAAGCGTCGTTACCGCGTGATCGACTTCAAGCGCAACAAGGACGGCGTGCCCGCCAAGGTTGCCACGATCGAGTACGATCCGAACCGTTCCGCTCGCATCGCTCTGCTGCACTACGCTGACGGTGAGAAGCGCTACATCCTGGCCCCCAAGGGCCTCGAGGTCGGTCAGACCATCATGTCTGGTTCTGACGCCGACATCAAGCCGGGCAACGCTCTGCCCCTCGCCGACATCCCCGTCGGTACGCTCATCCACGCCGTCGAGTTCCAGCCGGGCAAGGGCGCTGCTATCGCCCGTTCCGCCGGTAACTCCTGCCAGCTGATGGGTAAGGAGGGCAAGTACGCTATCGTCCGTATGCCTTCCTCCGAGATGCGCCGCATCCTCGTTACCTGCCGCGCCACCGTCGGTGAGGTCGGCAACGCCGATCACGCCAACATCGTCATCGGCAAGGCCGGCCGTAAGCGTCACATGAACGTGCGCCCGACCGTCCGCGGTACCGTCATGAACCCTGTCGACCACCCGCACGGCGGTGGCGAGGGCAAGAACCACACCTCTGGTCGTCCCTCTGTTACCCCCTGGGGTAAGCCGACGAAGGGCCTTCGTACGCGCAAGAAGAAGAAGGTCTCGAACCAGCACATCATTCGTCGCCGTAAGAAGTAATTTCGGATACCGAGTTTTAGGAGAAAGCACTTATGAGCAGAAGTCTCAAAAAGGGCCCGTTCGTGGAGACTCGCCTTCTCTCGCGTATCACCGCGATGAACGAGGCTGGCAAGAAGGACGTCGTGAAGACCTGGTCCCGCGCGTCCACCATCTTCCCCGAGATGGTTGGTCACACCATCGCCGTCCACGACGGCCGCAAGCATGTGCCCGTGTATGTTACCGAGTCCATGGTTGGTCACAAGCTCGGCGAGTTCGCGCCGACTCGTACGTTCCGTGGCCACAAGGCCAAATAGGGGGTTAACCGTAAATGGCAACTAAGTCTATTGAAACTGAGGCCACCGAGGTTCGCGCCGTCGCTAAGTACGTGCGTGTTTCCCCCAGCAAGGCCCGCCTGGTGGTCGATCTGATCCGCCGCAAGCCTGTCGCTCAGGCCTTCGACATCCTCCACTTCTGCGACCGCGCCGTCGCCGTGGATGTCGAGAAGGTTCTCCGTTCCGCCGTTGCGAACGCCGAGAACAACAACGGTCTGCGTGCCGACAACCTGGTTGTCGCCGCTGCCTATGTTGACGAGGGTCCGACGCTTAAGCGCATCCGTCCCCGCGCCAAGGGTTCCGCTTCTCGCATTCTGAAGCGTACTTCCCACATCACCGTCGTCGTTGCTCCTCGAAAGGAGGCGTAAAGCTGTATGGGTCAGAAAGTCTACCCCACCGGCTTCCGTCTTGGCATCACCGAGAACTGGCGCTCCCGCTGGTTCGCAGAGAAGGATTACGCTAAGACCCTCGGTAACGATCTCGAGATCCGCAAGTACCTCGAGAAGCGTCTTTCCCGCGCAGCTGTCTCCCGCGTCGAGATCGAGCGCGCTGGCGACAAGGTGAAGGTCATCATCCTCACCGCTCGCCCCGGCGTTGTCATCGGTAAGAAGGGTGCCGAGATCGATACCCTCCGCACCGAGCTCGAGAAGGTCGCTGGCGTCTCCAAGGGCCAGCTCTCCGTCGACGTTGTCGAGATCAAGCGCCCCGAGCTCGACGCCAACCTCGTTGCTCAGTCTATCGCCGAGCAGCTCGAGGGCCGCGTTGCCTTCCGTCGCGCTATGCGCAAGGCTGTCCAGTCTGCCCGCAAGGCCGGCGCTAAGGGCATCCGTATCCAGTGCTCCGGTCGTCTCGGCGGTGCCGAGATGGGCCGTCGTGAGTGGTACCGCGAGGGTCGCGTGCCTCTGCACACCCTCCGTGCCAAGATCGACTACGGCACGGCTGTCGCCAGCACCACCATGGGCGCTTGCGGCGTGAAGGTCTGGATCTACCTGGGCGAGAAGCTCCCGGGCCAGCCCGTTCCCAACCCTGCACTCGAGGGCTCTTCCCGTCCTCGTCGTCGTAACTCCGAGAGGAGGGGTCAGTAGTGCTTGCCCCTAAGCGTATTCTTCACCGCAAGGTGCAGCGTGGCTCCATGAAGGGCCAGGCCAAGGGTAATACCGAGCTGCATTTCGGCGAGTTTGGTATCCAGGCTCTCGAGGCCCATTGGATCACCAACCGTCAGATCGAGGCCGCTCGTATTGCCATGACCCGCTACATGAAGCGTGGCGGTCGTGTCTACATCACGATCTTCCCCGATAAGCCCATCACCAAGAAGCCTGCCGAGACTCGCATGGGTTCTGGTAAGGGTAATCCCGAGGAGTGGGTGGCCGTCGTCAAGCCCGGCCGCATCATGTTCGAGGTCAAGGGCGTGCCCGAGGAGGTCGCTCGCGAGGCTCTACGTCTTGCACAGCACAAGCTTCCCATCAAGACCAAGATTGTTGCTGCCAAGAACGCTGAGCAGCGCATCGAGAAGGAGATGGCTGAGGAGGCCGCTCTCGAGGCCAAGTGGGCTGCTGAGGACGCCGCCGCCGCCAAGGAGGAGAACTAATGAAGCCCGCAGAGATTCGTGAGCTCTCGGACGCTCAGCTCGTTGAGAAGCTGAAGGAAATGCGCGCCGAGCTCTTTAACCTTCGTTTCCAGATGGCCACCAGCCAGCTGGACAACACCGCTCGCGTCAACACCGTGAAGAAGGACATCGCTCGCGTCCTCACGGAGCAGCGCGCCCGCGAGATCGCAGCGGAGAAGTCCGCTGTCGCCGAGTAGGACCTAAGGAGAGAACATGACTGATTCGCGTAACTCGCGTAAGGTCCGTACGGGTGTCGTTACCTCCGTCTCCGGTGCCAAGACCATTGTTGTCACCATCACCGAGCGCAAGCGTCACCCCAAGTACGGCAAGATGATGACCAGCTCCAAGAAGCTGCACGCTCACGACGAGGAGTGCACGGCTGGCGTGGGCGATACCGTCCGCGTTATGGAGACCCGTCCTATGTCCAAGATGAAGCGTTGGCGCCTCATCGAGGTCGTCGAGCGCGCTAAATAAGCAGTCGCTCTTACGACTTGTACGTTTCCGAAGATGTGCGTATGCCTGGCTTGCATACCACGGGCCGTATAAAGGCTGCGCACCTCTCTTCGGTTCTTAGTTCGGAGGAACATCTACCATGATTCAGATGCAAACCATGCTGAACGTCGCCGACAACTCCGGCGCTCGCAAGATTCGCTGCATCAAGGTGCTTGGCGGTTCCAAGCGTCGTTATGCAGGCATCGGCGATGTGTTCATCGGTGCTGTCCAGGAGGCTACCCCTGGCGCCAACGTCAAGAAGAAGGACGTTGTCCGTTGCGTCGTCGTTCGCACCGTTAAGGAGATCCGCCGCAAGGATGGCTCCTACATTCGCTTTGATGAGAACGCCTGCGTTGTCATCAACAACGATGGTTCGCCCGTCGGCACCCGTATCTTCGGGCCCGTCGCTCGCGAGCTTCGTGACAAGAAGTACATGAAGATCGTCTCGCTCGCTCCCGAGACCCTGTAGTTAGGGGAGATATATGTATATCAAGAAGGGCGATAAGGTCCAGGTTCTCTCTGGTAAGGATCGCGGCAAGCAGGGCGTTGTCCTGCGTGCTCTCCCCGCCGAGAACAAGGTCGTTGTCGAGGGCGTTTCGGTCGTCAAGAAGGCCGTCAAGCCCAACGCTGCCAACCAGCAGGGCGGCATCGTTTCGCAGGAGGCTCCCATCGACGCCTCCAACGTCAATCTCGTTTGCCCCGAGTGCGGTAAGGTTACCCGCGTCGGTCACGAGAAGGACGGCAAGAACAAGCTGCGCGTCTGCAAGAAGTGCGGCCACAAGTTCTAAGCTGCCCGCAACATCAAGTTGCTAGCAAAGGCCCGGATGCCATGGCACCCGGGCCTTTTTCTATCCCCACTCGATGGCTTCGGTTCTGCCGTCCTGTCATTCCGGTTGCATCCAGTTTTCGGTGCCGTCTCGAATCGAGTGCCGCCAGGTGACACCCTGTCGCGTTTCGTCGGCTTCGGGGACAAAAGTCGGGACAACTCCAAAAACTATTTTCGAACTCAGGGCTTTGAGTTTTTGTTTTTGTCCCAAAGGGCGCGGCGGGATGCCTTTGGAGGCTCGATAGCGCCGAAAACGCCCGTTTTGAAACTTAAATGCCTTTTCGCGTGCAAGCCGCCAGCTGCAATAGGAAGTGAATCAACGCAGGTGGCTTTCAAGCAGTTTGCAAAACTGCAGGTCGCAGGTCTTCATTGCCAGTAGGAGAAATGAGTAGTCTCAGGTGGCTTGCCCATGAGTTGACGAACGGGATTTGAGATTACGCTGACGTCCGGAAACGCTTCGAGCACGGCGTTACGTTTTTGGGGTTTGGGCGTAGCCCCTGCACCCGCGAGCGCGGGCCTTAAGCCCGCCGAGAGGGTGACGCGTCGAAAACGAAGGGGAAAGAGAGAAGGGGCCGTCCCTATCATTCAGGTTGCGACCGAAGAAGACAAGGAGACCCCCTGAGCCTGAATGATGCCCCACAGACCGCGTCCGACCGAGCTCAAGCCGAGCTTTTCCTGACGTCCGCCTTCGCGAAGATGATGGCTGGATTGGCTATGGATTGGCAACACTTATTTGGACGATTCCGGGAGGGACGGCCCCGCCTCCCTGAACTCGACCGGCGACATGTAGCCCAGCGTCGAGTGGATCCTGAAGTTGTTGTACCAGTGCACGTAATCCAAGAGCTTGGCTCGGAGCTCGCGCGTCCCTCCTCGGTCCTTCGGAGTGGCCGACGATCTCCCCGTTGCAGAGGTCGACGAGCAGGCAGACGTAGTTCCACGTGTTAGCGCTAATCTAAAATTGACCACTTTCGCAAACGCATCTCG